>JAGGRW010000125.1 GCA_021159385.1 Methanosarcinales archaeon | reverse complement strand
GTCGAAAGACAGACTCCACACGGATCTCCATCTGGATGATGATAGGGTGGGAGAGTGCAAGCCCCCTGCTTCCGGCAGCCGTGGCAGGTGCTGCGGACGCAGGGTGCACAGCATGGGGGTCTCCAATCCCTACTGTATCTGCTTGCAGAGCCTTCCTCTTCTTCTTCAGCTTGATCCGGACGGTTCCGTTTCCTCCGATGCCCACCCTGATTCGTTTCATCTGCCTATCTACTCCTCTTCAATGACTACCTCGGTCTTCGGCGGCTTCCGGATCATCAGCGCAATTACTGCAATCGCAATCACTGCCAGACACCCGACGATGATGTATGTGTACGGGAGCTCTTTTCCTCCAGCCCCGCCGGTTGGTTCCGGGTCCATTGGATTTGGCGACGGTTCTTTTACCGTTAGCGGGTGCGTCAGCGATACTTGCTGGAAAGCATCCTTGTCATCACCGGGCCAGTACAACCCTGTGAAGTGCACAGTAAAGGTGCCGGTCTTCTCGCTCTTGATATTGATGTTGATTGTTCTAACGGTTCCCGGCGGCACCGTAAACGTTCCGGCGACTGTTCCTGCTGCACCACCTGATCCGAAACCCGCCCCGTAGACGTGAATCCCCGATGGCACGCTGATCTGCACATCAGCGGTCAGTGTCACGTCATTTACGGTTGGGTTGTTCATGTAGAGTTCGACGAGCCCGTCCTGCGACTTATTGATCACATCGTTTACAGGGCGCAGCGTCACGGTGGGACCGACCCGGAACTTCGCTTCGGTTGGTTCCGCGGTCGGCGCGGTCGTTGGTTCGGTAGTGGGCGTTACTGTAGCATTCGTAACATTTGCGGCTGTATCGTTCTCCTGCGCCACCGCTGGCATGACAGCTATGCACAGGAACACGATCCCTATCGCAACGAGTCTTTTCATCTTCACATTCACATCCATATTCGGTTCCTCTCGTTCCCTTTGATACCCGATTCTAACCTCGATTCTTTCGGATCATCAGCGCAGCGAACGCGATTGTGATCGCAATCACTGACAGGATGCTGGATGGCAGCGGAAGTTTGTTAGACTCGTCCGCGCCGGTTTCACCGCTGTCGCCAGTTTCGGCAGCTTCGCCGGTTGGTTCCGGGTCCATGGGCTTGAGCGACGGTTCTTTCACCGTAAGCGGGTGTGTCAGTGATACCTGCTGGAAAGCGTCCTTATCGTCGTCTGGCCAGTACAATCCGGTGAAATGTACAGTGAAGTCACCGACCTTATCAGCCTTGATGTTGATGTGGATCGTCCGAACAGTTCCCGGCGGTACCGTAAACTTTCCCGCAACTGTTCCTGCTGCAGCACCGTATCCAAATCCTTCTCCATAGACGTGAATCCCTGATGGCACGGCAATCTGCACATCAGCGGTCAGGGTTACGTCGTTTACGGTTGGGTTGTTCATGTAGAGTTCGACAAGCCCGTCCTGCGACTTATCGATCACGTCGTTCACCGGGCGCAGCGTCACGGTGGGACCGACCAGGAACTTCGCTTCGGTTGGTGCGGGCGTCGCAGTGACGTTCGTTTCATTCACAGTCGTAACATTTGCGGTTGTGTTGTTCTCCTGCGCAATCGCCGGCATAACCGTGATGCACAGGAGCAGAATGCACACCGCAACGAGTTTCTTCATGTTCATTCTTGAGTCCTCCTGTTGTTATAGAACAAAATTATTCTGTTCATGTACAGGAATAATTTGTCATTGTACTTAAATATTTGGTTGAAAGACACATCTGAATCGTCTGACGCCATGGTCAAACCACACACCCTCTGGATCAGCCAATACCACAACCCAACATCCCAGCGAGCGCGCCCAGCCCCCAGCCGCCGCCCGCCATTCACCCCATCTACCACTACCCGGACTACCGCCCGATATCAGACCCGCCCGGTGGCAGAAACCTGACGATCTGATCAGGCGACGCTATAGCCTTAATCGCCTTCCCAAACTTATCGGAGACGATCCGGTAGACCTTCTTTGCAACATCGTTCTGATTGAACCGCCCCGGCACAATCTCGACCACAAATCCGGCGCGTTTTTTAACAGCAGAAATCGGACCCCCGATCAGGCGCAGATCATCGGTTATCCCGATCGCAATTCCGACCCGAACGTCTTTTCGGTAGTTTCGCTTGCCCCGGATGATGAACGCGCCTTTCGCAACGAACTCCCCGTGCTCCGGCGTTTTTGAGACCTGATCAGGGTTCACCCAGTAGCAATCGCCAGTGTACTGCCCAGCCTTCCAGACACTCGAATACGAGACCGCAAACTGCGCAGCCTCTGCTACGGTCTGCTCCGGAACCTGCTTTCCACGCTCAACCTTGATTACCGTTGCCGGCGCACCCGGCACCTGACTGTGCATGAAGATATCCCGCTTCTCAAGGTATTTCTTGACGATCTCCTCGTTTCCCGACGCATCCCGACCGCCGACGACGAGGAAACCGTCCGATGACATGAACCACCTGAACCGGTCGTACCACCGCGGTTTCGGTCGTCTGGGAACTGCGATCTTCGCTTTCGGCTTTTTCACCCGATCTTTCATCAGTTCGCGGGTGTGCTCAACCGCACGCAGCGCGCCGTCGAGTTTCGAGCCGATCTTCTTCGATCGGTCGTAGTAGACCTGCGCATTCTGTGGCACCGTCTTCTCGAGCTCAAGCGGAACGCCCGCGCCGTCGAGTTCCAGCGTGACAGTCTTTCTTCGCGGATCGATCTGCATGATCTCCTGGTGGTCTGCACGGACCTCATCCCACGTACGCCCGCCCTCGCGTTCTGATCGGACCAGCGCAAGCGTCTCATCGACCAGCTGGTAATTTGCATAGATCGTTTCAGCCTTTGCAGTCAGATTCGCCTTTTCCCTCTCAAACTTTCGGATCGCGTTCTCCTGCTGGACTAACCGATGCTCAAGAGGGTCCTTTTTCTCGACTGATTTTTCTTTCCTCTTCGCCTGCTGTTCTTCGCTCACAAAAAAGAACTCGTCGAGTGCCTCGTTCCACGTACTGAAATATCGTTTTTTCTGATCTTCGTACCTCGAAATTTCAAATGGAATGACGTCGATCTTTTTTTCGCCGTCATACACGATGTGCGGTTTCGGATCGTCGAGACGACCAAATACCTCTGCAATTCCGCGATGCACAGCACCGGCAACATCAGCAGCACCAGCAACACCGACCACATCGCCTGACAAATCCGATAAATCCGAACAATTGGTGTTTTTATCGATCCCTGATCGCAAACAGATCTCCTCAGCAACAAGCCCCCCCATATTCAGTTTCGTTGCAAGTGTTTTCACGAGATTGGTGTTCGATTCTAAAAATAATGAACGTAATTCATCTACTGTAATTTCAGTTGGATTTAATTGCATATCCGGCAACTTGTATATTTCTCCGCTCCTGATTCTCCGCCCCCGAAACGTCACCGGGCGCAGCGGGAGGATGATCCGCTGCTCGTGGTTCACCAGTATCACATTGCCGGGCTGGAAGAGTTCGAGTATGAGCCCATTTTCGACCTCGCCACGCATCGTTTTGATCTCCACGATCCTGTCGAAGTCGTATTGCGCAATCGAGACGATCCTGCCGTGCGATAGGTACTTTCGCAGGGTCATCGCGAACGTCGGTGGGAGTTTCGGACTCGGAGTAGGGTGCGCTGTCAGGTGCATGTACGCGCCGGGTGCGATCACAAGGTCACACCTGCCCTCTCCGAACCGGTACAGGTTCAACCGAATCGTTTCGGGATCACCGTCGGTTTTATATATCTTTTCGATGCGTGCTCCGACCAGATGCTGCAATTCAGAGACTGCGACCGCAACATCGATGCTTGTTAATCCCTGTTTCATGACAATTCCTGAATCCCAAAATTCCTAAATTTCTGAGTCCCAAAATCTATCTAACCCATTCTGCGTCGGTCGAATCAATCGACCTCGAGGCTGAAGTCGAGCCACCGCGAGGAGTGCGTGAGCGCGCCCATCGAGATCATGTCAACGCCGGTTCCAGCGTACGTAACAAGGTTATCTATCGTTATCCCGCCGGACGCCTCAAGTAACACGGAACCACGTAATCCCTGCTCCACGAGTCCGGATACCGCCTCTCTAATCTGATCTGCATCCATATTGTCGAACATGATGATGTCCGCCCCGAGTTTCGCAGCACGTATCGCGTCAACTGCCGTTTCCACCTCGATTTCAACCTTTTTCGTGAAACTGACGCCTCTTGCATAGCCGTATGCCGTTTCCATCCCGTACAACATGATATGATTCTCTTTTATCATGACAGCGTCGGTGAGATTGAACCGGTGCGGATCTCCGCCACCGATCACAACTGCCTTCTTTTCGAACTTTCTGAACCCGGGAGTCGTTTTTCTGGTGCTTGTGATCCTGACGCCCATGTCAGTGTCAGTGCCCGCACCCACGCCCACACCCGCACGTGCGATCATCTCCACGCACTGCCGGGTCAGCGTCGCAATCCCGCTCATCCGTCCAATGAAGTTCAGGGCGACGCGCTCACTTTGCAGGACTGCGCGGGCACCCCCAACAAGTTCGAGCACGATCTCGCCGTCAGCAACCGTCTCGCCATCATTTCGCTTGCATGAAGATGAAACTCCGCAATAATCAAAAATTTGGGTTGCTTCTGTTATTCCGGCGAGCGTCCCATCCTGTTTCACAATGATTCTTGCCCTGGTCGATTTGTCCGGAAGCAGATCGTGAAAAAGATCAAAGTCTCCGGTATCTTCCCTCAAAAAAAGTTCAATTTCAGATCCAAGCATCACACCAGACCCAGATTATCCAACTGCTGCCAGACATTCGTCTTTGCGAATTCGCACTCTTCCTGAGTCTTTGCTCCGGTGATCACCAGTTTTCCGGAACGGAATATCAGAACAACAACCTTGGGATCGACAATTCTGTACACAAGCCCGGGAAACACCTCTGGCTCGTACTCGATGTTCTCAAATCCCAGACCTATTGCGATGGCGTCGAGGTCAAGCTCCGTATCGAGCGACGCGCCGGCAACGATGTTCTGGACCACGTAGGACGGGGGACCGATGGTATATCCAAGACCTCTCAGGTCGTTAGAAAGAATTTCAATGGCAATATCCACATCATTTATGCTTTTTGCCCCTGTACAATTCGCCTTACCGGAGCTAAACACCAAAAATGCGGTCTTCGGGTTCTTTATCCGGTACACGAGTCCAGGAAACTTGTCCTTGTCGTAATCAGCGTTCTCGAGAGATGAGGAGATGTGATTGAGGTCGAAATGGTCAGAAAGCGCCATTGATGCGACGATGTTCTCAATCTTGACGGTTGGGTCGATCATAATAGATGCGTTCTGGTTTATATACATTAATACTATCGGTCGTGCGGGTATTTATACGAAGCTCCACCCGGGTTGGAAAATCAGAGGTTCGGACATCACCGATCGCGACCGCGTCACACTGCGCCACATCGCACGCCCAACACCTCGCGCCGCGCAATCCTTATCTGCACACATTTTACAGTATACAAAGTCTCGGTAGGGTAGCGGATATCCTCAACGCCTCCGGAGCGTTGGACCCGGGTTCGAGTCCCGGCCGGGACGTTGCTGCTTGTTGCCTGTTGCTTGTTATGCGAGATGTCGGGTGTGGGGCGCGGGCAGACGACACCCCCGCAACCCCCCGCCATATATCCCATATCTCACATCGCATGCATCCGGTCAACCGCTTCACCAATCCGCTCTGTTTTGCTTGTCAGCGAGAACCTGACGTATCCCTCTCCGTACTCTCCGAATCCGACGCCGGGCGTTGCCACGATTCCAGCCTTTTCAAGCAGTTCGCTTGAGAACGAGAGCGACGTCCTGCCGTCGGGAACCTCCGCCCAGATGTAGAACGTAGCCTTCGGCGCTGCGGCATTGATTCCGATCGCACGCAATCCTGCTAGCAGGAGATCTCTTCGTTCAGTGTACACCTTCTGCATCTCGCGGATGCAATCCGAAGGGCCCGTGAGCGCGGTTATTGCTGCCTCCTGAATCGCCTCAAACGCTCCTGAGTCGATGTTCGTCTTGACCTTTCCAAGTCCTGCAAGAATTTCAGCGTTTCCGACCGCAAAACCGATGCGCCAGCCGGTCATATTGTACGTCTTTGAGAGCGAATGCATCTCGATTCCGACATCCATTGCGCCTGGCACAGACAGGAGGCTCGGCGCACGATACCCATCAAACACGATCTCCGAGTACGGGTTGTCATGCACGACGACGATCTCGTGCTCACTCGCAAAATCGACAACTTCCCTGAAGAATGATCGATCAGCAACAGCCGCAGTCGGGTTGTTCGGGTAATTCAGAAAGATCAGCTTCGCCTTGTCTGCGACATCGTCTGGTATCGCGGCAAGGTCGGGCAGAAACCCCAGATCAGGGAGTAGCGGCATCGTGTACGGCACGCCGCCTGCGAAGGTCGTTCCGATCCTGTACACCGGATATGCCGGGTCTGGCACCAGTGCAACGTCCCCCGGGTTCAGGAATGCGAGTGGTATGTGCGCAAGCCCTTCCTTTGACCCGATCAGCGCAAGCACCTCGCAGTCAGGGTCAAGCGAGATACTGAAGACGTCCCGGTACCATCCGGCTGCCGCCTCCCGGAAGGAGAGCATACCCGTGTACGACGGGTACTGGTGCCGCTCCGGGTTTCGTGCGGACGCAGAGAGCGAATCGATTATGTGCGGCGGCGTCGGCATGTCAGGGTCGCCAACCCCGAGATCGATGACGTCAACACCTTTCTTTATTGCGTCCTCCTTTGCTCTGTCGATCGCTGCGAAGAGATACGGCGGAAGCGAGACGATCCTGTCTGCGTACGTGCAGGAATTGTGGTTTTTGTGGGTGTCGTGGTTGTTGCCGGTCATGGGGTTCTGATATCTCGAAGAGGCTAAAAGATCACTCCGGGAGTGGTGGCGTCGGGGGCATGAGGTCACCGCCCGCGCCACCGGGTTCGTCAAGTCCATCAATTCCATCAAGTCCGCCGGGTGCCCCTGGCGCTCCGGGTATTGCTCCGGCTCCGGCTCCACCAAGCGCTCCGAGATCTATAATCTCAACTCCGCTCGGAATCTCGAATGTGCTCTCAGGGATATCACCGTTCACATCAAACTCGGTCACTTCGTAGCGCATGAACTCGGTTTTGCCGTCATGATTGAAGCTCCAATCGAGAAGGAGCGTGAATCCGGTCTCCTTGTCGACGATTAAGTCTGCGCGCTCCGGGTCGATATCCTCGTCTGAAAATGCGTTGTAAATCGCCCAGAACTTGCTGTAATCCAGTTTGACTGCGTCACGACCGAGATACTTTGTATCCTTGTCCACGATCCAGCTATCATCCCATGCAGCCTCGTCGGCATAGTACCCATACGCCCAGAACGGATTCATGAACCCGATATTCTCATCGGAGCAGTTTCCGGATCTAATTGCAGTGCCGTCCGCTTCACTTATCATGTACATCCCATCGAGGTTCTGCAGGATGATGATGTCCGGTTTCGAACTATCTTTGTCTGTGATTATGGTTTTAAAGAGATGGACGTCTCCTGATCTCTTGCGCCATTCCTCAAAGATGAAAACACTTCCTTCCTCGCTGGATGCGGTTGCTTTGTAGTGAAGCGCGTCCACATTGACCAGATCGAGATAATTGCTGCTTGAGACCGCGGCATCCTGCGAGTCCGCTTCGTTACCTCCTGAATCCGAGTCCACGCATCCACTGAATGCCATCACAAGCGCGAGAACCGCGAGTACGATCGCAAACGTCTTTGCGTGTTTCATCTGCTGTATCTGCCGTATCTGTTTCATCTGTTTCATGTTTGCCTCCTTTGTTCGTCTTTGTATTTGGTTGGTGTTCGGGCGGTGTTCCAGCGGCGTTTTCGCAGCCACGCCCGGTTTTACACCTCATGAGTCCTCACAATATATATGTGTGGCGGGTTGGGTGTGGAGTTGGTGGCGGGTCAGGGGGGTTCCGGTCGGTCGGTGCCGGACTCGCGTGACCCATTCTTGCCTCGCGACAACAAATATATATGAAAACAGTCCACTCAAAAGAGATGACCAACCCGAACATACCCAGTCTCGATTACAAACAACTCGGGCTGAAAGCCGGTCTGGAGATTCACCAGCAACTTAACACCAGACACAAACTCTTCTGCAGGTGCCCGACACTGCTCCGGGATACGAGTGAGTCAGATTATGAGTTTTACAGGTACCTGCGACCGACGCAGAGCGAGATCGGGGAGACTGATCGGGCAGCGATCGAGGAGGCAGAGGTCATCCGCAAATTTATATACAAGGCGTACCCGAGCACCTGCCTCGTCGAGAACGATGAAGAGCCGCCGCGGGAGTTAAACGAGGAAGCAATCGATATCACGCTCACAATCGCCAAACTCTTCAGGATGCAGCCTGTTGACGAGATTCACACGATGCGCAAGATCGTAATCGACGGCTCAAACACCGCGGGGTTCCAGCGTACATCGCTTGCAGCGACCGCGGGGTACTTCGAGACATCACACGGCAAGGTTGGCGTGGATGTGCTCTGCCTCGAGGAGGAGGCGTCCCAGCGGGTCGAGGAGAGGCGGGAAGAAGGCGCAGTCGTATTTTCGCTTGATCGCCTTGGAATTCCCTTAGTTGAGCTCGGGACTGCTCCTGACATCGTAACGCCCGCGCACGCAAGGGAAGCAGCCGAGCAGATCGGGATGATCCTCAGATCGACGGGTTCTGTTAAACGCGGGATCGGGACGATCCGGCAGGACGTCAACATCTCGATTGCGGAGGGCGCAAGAGTCGAGATCAAGGGAGTTCAGGAGCTTGACCTGATTGAGACGATCGTGGAGCTGGAGGTGCTGCGTCAGGTCAGGCTGCTTGAGATCATGCGCGAGCTGCATTCGAGAGGCGCGGGAACGGGGACAGGAGCAAGCGCGGGTGCAGGTACAGGCACAGGTGCCGGCGCAGGTACAGGTGCGGACGCAGGTATCGGTGTTGCGACAGATGTGACACACATCTTTGAGAAGACCGGATCTGCGGTTGTAAAACGCGCACTAAAGGCTGCGGGGGCTTGCGTTCTTGCGCTCTGCCTGCCCGGATTTTCAGGAATCGTTGGGCGGGAGATCCAGCCGGGCCGCAGACTCGGATCGGAATTTTCGGACCGGGCAAAGAAAGCAGGGGTCGGCGGAATCTTCCACACGGATGAGCTGCCCGCGTACGGAATAACGGATGCCGAGGTCATCGCACTGCGAGACGCTGTTGGTGCGGAGGATGCGGACTGTGTCGTGATCGTCGCTGACATGCGCAACCGGGCGAGTGCTGCGCTGAAATGGGTTTACGCAAGAGCAGAGCAAGCACTCTTGGGGGTTCCCGAGGAGACTAGAAAGATGCTTCCCGACGGCACAACCGCATATCTGCGACCGCTTCCTGGCGCTGCACGGATGTATCCTGAGACCGATGTCCCGCCGGTTCCGATACGGGGCAGGATCGATGACATCGCCATTCCCGAACTGCTCACCGAAAAGAGGGATCGTTACGTCAGAGAATACGGAATCTCTGAGGATATGGCGCGGAAGATCGTTTACTCAAGGTACCTGCCAACATTCGAACGGGTCATGGATTCCGTTGCAGTGGACGCAACGCTTGTTGCGCGAACCCTGACAGCGACCCTGACTGAGCTTCGAAAAGAGGGTGGAGCTGGCGGGGTTGGGGGCGGAGCTGGAG
>JAGGRW010000149.1 GCA_021159385.1 Methanosarcinales archaeon | reverse complement strand
GCCCATCGGTTTCATGGTATATGAAGCGTCTGTGCGCAGATGGTATTGTGAGTACCAACAAAGAGGGATGGTATGTCAGATACCATCTCAACAACGAAGCTGCAACAACTCTTTCGCCTATTATTGAACGCGAGCGATGGTGCTTTCAGTCGGAACCAATCGTATGAACGCAGACTGTTCACTGACACGCCCATAAATTTCTTGCGGACGATATAATTAGATTTGAAGAAGAAGGCAGATACCTGAAGCATCACGTGAAGAACGATGCAGCTACAAATATACTTCACACCGCAACAAACCCCATGCTTTTTCAAACTCATCGATCATCGAATTCGTGGGAAGGATAGCTTTCATTGTTCTGTTTTCCACTTAACCCAGTGTCATCTGAATTGGGTTCGTACGGTTATTGCTCTCTTTGTCTCGGCATGCCAGCAACTCATCCTTGACACGATCCATCTCAATTATTACCACGTCTATGGAATCATCGTTTTCAAAGACGATATCAGCTCGCTCTTCTGAAATCAATTGAGCGTTACCGCACGTTTTCGGATGCCCGATCAGATGTGGCGGATGTTTCAAAATAATGAGCGTACGTTTTTGCTGTTTGCAATATTTTACGGTATGTAACGTCCCGCCTTTTGTACCGGTCTCAACAACAAATATACCCAGTGACAAGCCACTTTGAATTCGATCACGGGCTACGAAGCGACTGCGGTTAGCCTTTGTACCCCAGGGGTATTCCGAAACAAGCGCACCATTATTTTTAAGTATGGCATCTGCGAGTTCTTTATTTTTGACAGGATACACGGTATCCAGTCCATGAGCTAAGACAGCCACTGTCAGACCATTGACTTCTAATGCCCCCTGATGTGCTGCCGCATCGATGCCATTTGCCAAACCACTGACCACGGTATACCCCTTTTCTGCAAAGAGCGCACCGAGTTTTTTTGCCGCAGTGATACCATAGTCAGTCGGCTCTCTTGTCCCGACGATTGCGATACACTCCCTGTTTATTGCGTCTATATTTCCTGAGATATGTAATAATGCAGGTGGATTGGAAATTTGTGAAAGGGATTTGGGATAATGCGGACTATATCTTGGAATTATCCGGATATTGTGCTGTTGTGAGAGTTTCCAGATCTCATGAGCTTTATTCCAGCCAATCGTGGCATCCTGAGTATTTGGTATTGATATCCTCTTGAATGCCGCATTCGCTTTTTTAAGTATCTCAATTACATCTGATGGACTGTTTAACTCAAATCCGGGGGATATGGAAAGAACCTTTTCTATGGTCTTCAATCCGACCATTGGCGTTTCCTCCAATGCCAGTATGGATATCGGTTCCATCTTCGAGACTCCTATTCCCATTTGGTTTTGGCGAGTGCGAGCAATGCGACCATTTCAGCACCGGCTCGCGCTATCAGGTATTTTCCCGCCTTTAAAGACGTACCGGTTGTTGTCACATCATCCAGCAGGAGCACCTGCCGACCTTTGACTACAGTTTCATCTGCCACAGCAAGCGATTGTATCTCTGATTGCAGATCGCGGCTTCCGCCTACAGTCTTCTTCGGCATCTCAAAAGCCCTTGATATAGCATCTGTTCCGTCGATTATCGGATGCGAACACAATTGTTTCGCGATTGTCCTTATGCCAGATGGTGCAGTCCCTACTGCGTGAGTTGGGATAACACAGATCACATATTCTTCGGTATCCGAGAGAATGGAACGCAAGCGATCCGCAAAGCAGTTAATTCCTTTTATCTGTTGATCTTTTACGTCAAGAACCAAACGAGAAAACCCATCGAAATTCGGATTATGGCCATCGTGCCATGGATGATACATCCCAAGATATGATATCTCTTGCAGAGCCGCCATATTCTTCTCCGGATCTCAGAATATTCGGCAACGCGGTGTTTCTTTCTCCATTTTTATCGGGCAAATCCTTAACTTTGAGCGTTCAATACATTTCCTTCACTCACGGTTTCACTTAATGTTTTGCGCGGATTTGCCAGAACCATATCCGTCTGAGATGCGTCCCAATCAGACGAAAGTCTCAAACAGCAGTCGAGATGATCTCCTCAAAAGAATCGACCACGTACTTCAGATCGTCCTCTGGCAGCCCGTAGGTGCTCAGTTTGAAATATTTCGTGAGTCCTGACTTGATTCCGTGAATCTTTCGTTTTTTGAGTTCCTTGTAGAGAAAGAACCTGCCTTTCTTCGCACGTTTCGATATCTCGTAGAGAACCGGAGCCTCAAAGAAGATGAGATCGTGGTTGTGCGGAACATCGCCCATCTGGATCATGCCGAGCTTTTCCATCTCTTTTGAGAACCATCTCGCATTCTTAACCTCTTTATCCCACTCCTTCACCCGCTCCAAAACCCTCGGAAACGATGCGATCAGCGTCATGATCGTTGCGCCGCGGGCTGTACATCCGAGGAGTTCGATCTCCTTGTTCTTGCGGTGCACAGACGTCCTGAGAACCTTACCTGCGTATGGCTCGTTTATCCCAAGCACGCCAACAGGACCGCATGCTGCCATCGATTTGTGCCCGCTGCCGACGATTGCGTCAGCACCGATCTCCTTTGCGGAGACCGGCATCCGCCCGACTGAGTATGCGCAATTCAGAAGCAGCGGCACCTCGTACTCGTGGCAGATCGATGCGACTTTCCCCGCATCAACGATATTTCCGTAATTCCCGTCAGGATACGTAAGAACTGCCAGAACAACCCTGACGCCCGAATTCAGCCGCTCTTCAAGAACATCGGCGTATCCCGCGGGATCGACCCGGTAGTAGGGCTGATCAGAGACCGGAACCAGCGACACGTCGAGTCCTGTGCGCTCTGCCGCAACAAAGGACGTGTAATGCGCATTCCCGTCCAGCACCACAGATCCACCTCTTCCATCTCCGGAAAGCGCATGCATCACAGCGAATATCCCTTCCCTTGCGCCATTCGTGACCCTTGCATGATCGCATCCGAGAAACGCGGGCAGATCCCCGTATATAAAATCGTGAATCGGTGGCTTCTTGATCTCTTCGAGCTTGCCCGGGCAGAAATCGCAGATCGAGTAGCCGTCGCCCCATTCTACGAGTGCGTCTCTCGCTTCAGGCGTCAGTATCCCGCCGCGCTGGAGCGGGTCGATGTTGATCATGCCGAGCGTGCTGCGTTTGAGAGAGGGGTGTTTTGCCATGTGATTTCACTTCCTGTGCGGCGGTTTTGTACTGGTCAGGTGCATCATACAAACAACCTATTGAAAAAGAACGTCTTATATTTGATGAATTCAATATTTCTCCATTCACAAAACCGGCAGAATGGTTCATCGCTTGAAAGGATCATCGCACCAGTCTCTTCATAAGCCTTCAATAAGGAGACATCAGCCAACCCAAATTTTATACCAGTGTCATAGATTATTTTCTCTTTACCAATTTGGATTTCTCCTATTTTGCGTAAGAAAGTTCCATAACTGCGAAAGAATTCTTCGACCCCTTCTTCCTTCAATTTAAATTCGCTTCTCACTTTGTATAATAGTTCACTCAGAATATATGGTGTGATGCAAAATCGCTTGCCAGATGCGAATAACCTGTTTAAGAAATTAAACTCTTCAACAGGGTCATCGCAAAGACAGATACCTTTAAGTTTATCGTTTCGGAATGCGCCTGTCGCGTGGATAAGAAGGGGACCAGTATCGATTACGATACGGTCAGCAGCCAAAAATGCATCATATATGTTCTTTAAAATGCGAGTCAAGACAGCTCACTCTTTATCAGGGATTATTATTTCTTGATCGAGAATTGAACCGTCTTCAAGATCAACTTTCACCTTATACTCATTCGGCGATCTTGCACCGATGCCAGGATAAAAAAGGCAGGAAACCTCCCAGCAATTCTCATCTTCGTTCTTCTTGATATTAACAAGCTGGAAACCAATTACAGAATAAGCTCCGTGAACGTCTTCGAAATGATTTCTAACAGCTATCGCTGCTGCTTTCCCATCAATCATATTATTTCCTCAAACTGTGTTTATAGATACCCCGTTCTTAAAGCTATCTGATCAAACACGAACCTGTGCCCGATCGGGCATAAAAAAAATAAGTAGATGTCCTGACAGATCAGCGACATCCAATCAAACTGCGTCACCACCTCTGAATGTAGTTGATAAATTCCCGCTTTGCCGGAAAGTTGTCTTCCAGCCGATCAACCATCCTGTGGTACAGTGCCGTTAGCGATGGGAAGCCCCACTGATCGTCGAGATGGTGGATAGCCCACGCCGATGCCTGTCTCACATTCATCTGACCATTGTTGATGAACTCCACCGCGTCTTCCGCTATCTTGTCGATACCGACGAGGTCGAGTTTGCTCAGTTCCGTTTTTACTGCGACCGGTTCAATATGCTCCATTGTGTTACACACCTCCTGTAGGATTAGTACTACTTCACATAGTGTTACTAATATGAAGTATTACTAACATTAGTAAACATGCTAATAATATATAAAGGTTTCCTACGGAATTCCCAAAACCGCGAAGCGATCACGGGGAGCGCGAGAAAGGAATAAAGGAATAAGAAATAAGAAAAAAAAGAAAAGAGACAGAAAGGTTGCGCAGACTCAATTATCTACGATCCTGCAACCCCTGACGCGGACCCGCCATCGAGACTGAGCATGAGCAGGAGATAGTCCTTGAGATGTCTTGTTATCAGGAAATTGTTCCTGACATGTTCTTTCCCATTCTCTCCGAGTCTCTGTGCGAGTTCCGGATTCTTTATGAGCCCCGCGATCCTCTGCGCTGCGTCACCGACCGAATTCACAAGGTATCCTGTGACGCCATCAAGAATCTGCAGTGGAATTCCGCCGGTTGCGCCGCCGACCACAGGCTTTCCTTTCCAGAGCCCTTCTGACACCACCAGTCCGAACCCTTCTTTCAATGACTTCTGTATGATTGCGGTCGATGCCCGCTGGAATGCATTGATCTCGATCTCTGTGAACGGTGGCGACCCGATCAGTACGTGGATGTCATCATCGGAACCGGCTTTCTCAATGATCTCGCGATAGACCCCCATTCCTTCGGGATCGTCAGATGCAATGCCTCCTGCGAGCAGCAACTGACAGTCGATCTTCTCTTTCACCAGTTTGTACGCGTCTATGGTTCCGGGAAGGTCTTTCAAGTGGTCAAACCTTGAGATCTGTGTTATGATTGGTTTATCTCTGGTAATCTCGTATTTATCGAGCACAGTATCGATCTCGCTCTCAGAGAGTTCGATGTTTTTGTCGCTCAAGGGATCGATCGACGGCGGCACAAGAAACTGCCTGTTCCTGATGTCCGGTCTCGCAAAGAGCGGCGCAGAGAAGACTGATGCGTCATACCCGGAGATGAACTCCTTTAGAAAGTCCCAGACATAACGATCCGGATTGGAGACGTCGATGTGGCACCGCCATATCCAGTTCCCGCCCTCTTTCGCGCGTATCATGGCTGCCGGCTGGGGGTCGTGCATGAAGACGAAATCGCCATCGACGTCCAGCTCCTCTGAATTTATGCTATTCCAGTGCAGGTACGTCTCGAACATATCCTTCCGCATCGCAAGTTCTGCTATCTGGCTTTCAAGATCGTCCAGCGAATCGGACTGTTCGTAGGTGCGCACATCGATCGCGCTGTTCACACTGCCGTGAAGCGCGTTGTGAAAGCTCTTTGTGACCGAGAAGAACTTGTCATCACCTCTCAGTACATTCCATTCAGTTTCAATTCCCAATCCATTAAATAACGGAATTAAACTGGTCAAAATCTCTGCAACGCCCCCGCCGGAGTAGGTGGCATTGATGTGCTGAACCTTGCCTGTTACGTTCTCCGCGAGTAGTTCCAGGTACTCGAGAGGGCACCGTCCAACGATGTCCTCGTAATCCCATATTGATTTCTTGTCGTTCATAGTCGCTCCCGGAAATACCGTTGCACGATCCTCAAGATTTCGATCCATACGGCATTTGACCTTATAACTCTTTTCATCGTCTTGTACTCCTTTCAACCATCTTCAACCATCTTCAACCGTCGTCGTCACGAGGTGGCACGGATCACAAATCATGCCAGCCAACTGCGACAGTATCCGAACAACGCCATCGCATATAAACATATCTGTTTATCATCCAAACTACAAATATCATAACAAATTATTATAGACCGTGCCGCCAGATTTTTAAGGAGTCCCTGTGACTGGTGTAATCACACCGGCACAATCGGCGCAACCACACTGGAGCAATCAGATGAGATCATTCACAGACAGGGTGTCAGAGATCGACATCTCCGGCATCCGCAAGATGTTTGAGGCGGCGAGAACGGACAGCATCAATCTCGGGCTCGGAGAACCGGACGTTCCGATGCCGGCGCACATCGGAGACGCCGCAGTCGATGCGATCAGGCGCGGGCACACCAGATACACGCCGGGCGCAGGGATGCCGGAGTTGCGTGAGGCACTCAGTGAAAAGTTCCTGCGCGACAACAACGTCCGTGTGAGTCCTGATGAGATCATCGTGACCGCTGGCGCAAGCGAGGCGCTTCACATAGTTTTGCAGGCGTTAGTTGAGCCGGGAGACGATGTTCTGATCCCCGATCCTGGTTTTGTCTCGTACGCAGCACTATCACACATCGCGGGCGGACGGGTGATCGGCGTTCCGCTCGTTGACCTTGCTCTTGATCCCGATGTCGTTTCCGAGCGGATCACACGCAACACAAAGGTCTTGATTGTGAACTCGCCGTCGAACCCGTGCGGATCTGTCCAGTCGAGAAGAGAGATGCAGGCGTTCGCAGAACTTGCCGAGGACTACGATTTTACGATCATCTCTGACGAAGTCTACGAGTTTTTGATCTACGAAGGCGAGCATGTCAGTCCCGCGGAGTTCACAGACAATGTGGTTACTGTTAATGCCACCTCAAAGACCTACGCAATGACCGGGTGGCGTCTCGGCTACCTTGCAGCGAGACCGGAGTACATCGAGCAGTTTCACAAGGTGCATCAGTATGTGCAGGCGTGCGCGGGCTCGGTTGCACAATACGCTGCGCTTGCGGCGATAACCGGTCCGCAGGACTGTGTTTGCGAGATGCGGGAGCAGTTTCGGGAAAGGCGAGACATCCTCCTTCGCGGGCTATCTGAGCTGGGGATCGAGTGCCCAACTCCCGCGGGCGCGTTCTACCTCTTCCCGCGCGTCGGCGATGGTGACCGCGTCTCCGCAGAACTTGCCGGACGCGGCGTGATAACAGTTCCGGGATCGTCATTTGGCGCGCATGGTTCCGAACATATCCGCCTCTCATACACAGCAAGCAAAACGGATATCGCGTGCGCGATCGAGAGGATGGCTGGCGTCTCCATGTCCGGTGTTTCCATCCCCGGTCGTTCCGTGTGAACAGCCAAATTGCAGGTATGGTCATCGTAACTGGGTTCTCAACAAAGAACATCCTGAATTTTTCAGCATTCTACGAATATCACGCGGATGATACAAATTCGATGGATTCCCTGCACGCGTTGTCTGCGTTGGCCTTCACAATTAGATTTATCTCAGTTCTACTAACTTTTATCGCATCGACTGCCAGAAGATCATGCCACCTCACTGAAACTGCCTGACACCGGCCGGAGACTGGATGTACATCTGTTCACAAAAACAACAATCTGAATAGATGAGAAGATGTATGATCTAAAAAGCGGTATTATGAGTTGGATTTTGTGCGTTATGGTCATGCTCTGTTGTACCCATCCAAAATTCATGGCAATCATCCCAAGAATTCGACCAAAACACTTATGTACTATCGATCACATATCTACAAGTGTACACATCGATCCGTATAACCCCCTAATTTCGGATCAGCAGCGAAACCCCATTGCTGCAACAAACCATACATCTGAGGGGATGGATGGTAGTTATATAGAGGAAAAATATGAAATCCCGGCTCGACATCACGACCGACAACGATGGGCGGTACACTATCCAATCAGAGGATGATGATTGGGAGAGTGTGCTGATCAACCTCATCAACTCGGTCGCGTCGCTTAACGAGTCGGGACATGTCAGGTCCCGGTTGAAGATGACGACCGATCGTGGCACCACCATCATGGATTCGGAAGGATCAGGATGGGCGGAGATCACGATTCGGTTCATAAACGGATTTTCAACCGGAACCAAACCCTCCCGGAAAAATGCGGTACCCAATCACAGCGACCGGATCTCCGAACCATTATCTGTTCGGGAGCGCCTCGAATCACTTTTGAAATATGAGTATCCGCGCGTGTGGTTCACATCACATGATATCAAGAATCATTACGAGCGCGTCTACGATCACATCAACCTGAGCACGGCATCCACGTACCTCTCGAGGATGCATAGCCAGAAGATGCTCGAACGGCGGGGCGGCAGAACACAGCGGGAGTACAGATTAGCCGAATCAGCGATTTCGGAGATTTCGGAACCTATTTCGGAACGCATGCCGAAGCAGACCCTTCCGATCCTGCAGAGCGTCAACTGAGAACTGAGAATTCAAGCGTGGGCGCAATCGTCAACCTATCGTCATGTCACATGTCAGACCCGGAAATACTGCGATGTGAATGTGGTACACTGACTGTGAAAGCGACTTTTGAGCGATATGGTACTACTGTCAGAGGCTCACGGTGCCCCGGTTGCGGCAGGGAGTATGTGGATGCGGACGACTTCAACCGCGCGCTCGGCGCGTGGGTTGCAAAGCAGTGCTGCCGCAGCCCGGGGCGCTGAACCCAAAAAAGACGTGATTCTCCATGATCCACGTGTCTGAATCCGCCCACTGGCATTTCACGATTTTACATACTCAACCACTTCTTCACAGTCCCGCACCACCCCGTATTTCCGATTAAAGAACTTAAGCACGTTCAGAACGTCTCTTGCAAGCAGAAATTCGGCGTTGGGGTGCGATGTGACGACGTATCCGGGCCAATCGATGAGTTCAACGCCGTTGGGACTGACAAATACGTTGTACTCACTTAAATCAGAGTGAATGAACCCAAGAGCGTACGATTTTCTGACCTGCTCCACGATCTCGTCCAGAAACCAGTCAGGATCGTCCACCTTCGTCTTCGATAACTCGCCTCCCGGCGCAACCGTCATCACAACCACGTGCCGGTTGTAATCGATCGCTCGCGGCACGCTGACTGCGCCGTGCAGCGCGATGAGCGCGTCGTGCTCGCGTCCGGCCGCATCTCTGGCTACGAAGACCCCGTGCTGCTGCCCCCCGACATTGCGCTGGCGCACCACATGTTTGAAGCTCGTGTATCCGGCGCGGTGGAACTTCAGGATCGCGGGCTTGCGGTCGTAGAGCCCCTCGTACACAACCGATTCCTTGCCGACGCCGATTCGCTCCCCGATTGCGGACAGTCCCCTCCGCGAAAGCGCGCCTATCGCAAGCGCATCGTAGCCATCGAAATGCATCCGGTAACCAACGTATGGCGTGGTGGTCTTCTTGATCAGCTTGAACCTTAAAAGCCGGTTGATACGGTACATAGTCTCTGCAAACGGCAGTTTTGAAAAAGACGGAAGCATCTCCGACGAAACCCACTGATGGTTCCGCATCCCAACCCCGATCCCCACCAGTACGCGAAAATCGTTTTTTTCCAGTTTCTTGAAGATCGTGCTGTCGAACATTATCGTGGTGGTTTATGTGGGTTCGAGGTTTAGTGTAAGCCAAGGTCCGGATTCGAACCGGAATGGAATCGCTCTGCAGGCGATCGCGTA
>JAGGRW010000030.1 GCA_021159385.1 Methanosarcinales archaeon | reverse complement strand
CTCTCGCCCATCTGTTCCTCTGACCGTGTTGATGTATCTTGCGAGCTTATACACGGTTGTCTTCAAAACGTCAGAGATTACAGCCAGACCACCGCTCATATCACCGTACAGGGTGCAATAACCAACAGCAAGCTCTGATTTATTGCCGGTCGAGAGGACGAGATACCCAAACTTGTTTGAGAGCGCCATCAGGATATTCCCACGAATCCTCGCCTGAATATTCTCTTCTGCGACACCTTCAGCCTCTGTTCCCCTGCATTCGTCCGATAGCATTGCGGCGTATGCATCAACAGCCCCAGCGATGGGAATGGTTCTGTATTCCACGCCGAGGTTCTCAGCCAGCCTCTCCGCGTCATCCCTACCGGACTTCGAGGAGATAACGCTCGGCATCGAGACGCAGACGACGTTTTGCGCTCCAAGAGCCTCTGTTGCCAGAGCGGTAGTCACCGCCGAATCTATGCCGCCGCTTAGACCGATAACAACCTTTTCAAATCCGTTCTTCCGCACATAATCCTTAATTCCAAGCAACAAAGCTCCGTAAATCTCTTTTAGAAGATCGTCCTCTGATACGATCCCGTCTCCGCCTTCATAGCCCCCATCTGCCATATCTGCCATATCTACGATCACGAGGTCTTCTTCGAACTGTTTTCCTTCCGCAATCAGGGTCCCGTCCTTCGAAAAGACGTAACTCCTGCCGTCGAAGACCAGATCGTCCTGGCCCCCGATTAGATTGACGTGAACGATCGGAACCCTGTTCACCTCTGCCCTTCGTGCGATAAGCTCCCTTCGCGCCCTGCTTTTGCCCGCGTAAAACGGAGAAGCTGAGATATTTACGATCAGGTCGGGTTTCTTTGATTGCACCTCGATCAGAGTCTCCTCGACCCAGATGTCCTCGCAGATATTTACGTTCACGAGGTTTCCATCCAGTTCAAAGCGGAGATCTCGCAGTCCCGGCTCAAAGTACCTCTTCTCGTCGAAGACGTCGTAATTCGGGAGATTGCTCTTGTGCTGTACGCCAGTGAGTTTGCGATCCCTGATTACCGCAGCCGCATTGTGGATCGCGCCCGCCACCGCATCGACGAATCCCACCACAACAGCGATATCTCCGGATTCGGCGATGATCAGATCGAGCGCACCCATGTTGTCCCTCACAAACGATGGCTTCAGCAGGAGGTCCTTTGGCGGATAGCCGGTAATCGCAAGCTCAGGGAACACAACAAGATCTGCGCCTTTCTCTCTTGCTCTTCTGATGTATGCGATGATCTTCTCCGTATTTCCATCTATATCCCCGACGGTTGGATTTATCTGCGCAAGCGCTACTTTGTAATTCATGATTGTGATGTATGGATGCGAGATATCAAGTTATGGTCAGATCCGGTTCTATTCCGGAATTTCTTGCGACGCCTTCCCTGTATTCTCCTGTTTTAACCGACACTCTTCAATCCGCGCCACAACACGTTCCCGGTGTCGGAAGATATGCCACCGGTGCACTGAATGGTACATCATAGCAACGGATCGATGACATGATTGATGATACCGCGATCCGCATCAAAAAACTTGCGGTTCTAAAAATCGGTGGTGTCCTAAATTTCACGATTCGCCCTTAAACATCAAAAATTCCCCCCACGTCAATTACGGAGTTTTCTCGATGTTTCTGACCCCTTTGGGCGTCTCATCGATACATCGATCTTAAAAATCGAAAAGGACGCTGCCCATTTGGATGAACTTCGGATTGGTGGATGTCCGCTCAGTAACTCGACTTTGCCTAGGTTTTCAGTCCAAAACCTAACTTTACTAGGGCAGGATTCATGCACACCTAACAATGCAATAGTTGTGCGTACGGATTAGAACGTCTTCACATAAAAGACGAAACAATAACGGAGGCACATAGAATGAATGTGATAAAAAACGCCGGAATGGGCGTAATCGCGGTGCTGCTGATAATGTCGGCGGCAAACATAAGTGCAAAGGACTGCGGCAACGGAATTGCGCCATGCGAGTGCGGCGACACTGTCGTCTCGGACTGGACGTTCGCAGGAGATATGGCCTGCCCGGCAGGAGTGGCGGAGGCACACGGTCTCACAATCGAAGCGGACGGCGTCACAATCGATGGTGCCGGCTACAGGATGACAGGAAGCAAGACCGCTCTGGTATGCGACTGGATTGGTGAGGCAAATCCAAATTCCGGATACTGCGGGGTCAACAATTTGGGATATGACAATGTAGTGATACGAAATCTGGAGATTACGGATTTCTGTACGGGAATCGGGCTTCAGGGCTCAGGAGCAAACCCTGTTGTGGGTAACACGATCGAAGGTTGCGAGATACATGGCAACGGGGATGCAGACTGCTCAACCGACACCTCGACGCACGGGATGCACGTCTGTTATATCAGCAGGTGCGTGATACGAGAGAACCGGATTTATGAGAATACCGGAACCGGCGCAGGCTGTGGCGACGGTGGTAATGGCATCTTCATCTACGCTGGCGGAGAGAAGTTTGCAAACAACACAGTCACAGGAAACGAGATCTACAACAACAGGAAAGGCGGATTCTTTGCAAAGAAGGGGATGCAATATGCAGAGATCACCGATAACCATGTTTACGGGAATGGTCAGGGCGGAATCGTGCTGCGGTGCATGAACTCGAACTATAATCTGATCGAGGGTAACAACGCGTCCGCAAACTCCGGAGACGGGATATTCATAGGCTCCCAGTACAACGTGATCAGGAACAACGTTGTTACCGGGAACGTGGCTGGTTTCAGGATCAAAGAGCGGGATGTCATCGGCGACGGCGATGGGATCGATATGGGCAGAAGTGGAGACTCGCACAACAACACACTCATCTCAAATACGGTATGCGGAAACGATGGCGTGGACATCGATGTGGCTGTGGAATGCGTTGGAAATCACGGCAGGGACAACACCTGCGACACGACAAACGATTATGCCGATGAAGGGGCTGCTGCAGGCGGGTGCAGCGAGAGGTGCGATGAGGGTGCGACGGAGCAGGAGACTCCTGCTGCCGACACAACCGCCAGCGACAGTGACAGTGCCAGCGCCAGTGACGGGGACAGTGACACTTCCGAATTGAAGACGCCGGGATTTGGAGCGGTGTTTGCGATAGCAGGACTGTTTGCGGTGGTGCTGGTGACCGGGCTTCGATCGTGCCGCAGAAGGAATAGCAGATGAGCCTTGAATCGATCATAACACACTTTCCGCAGATCCTGCAGTCCGCAATATACATAATCTCGACATCGCTGCTGTACCCGGTGATAATCGTACTGCTCGGACTGACCCTGTGGCTCATAACCGAGATCGGCGTCTTCACTGTCGAGTATCTTGCGAGAACAGGCAGGTTATCAAAGAAGAATCCGGAGGATATCGAAAGAGAGATCATCAAGACGAAATCGATGATTGATGGTGGCGAGTTCAGGAGTGGGATCGATCTTCTCAACCGCTCTACAACGAGCCGGTTCGTATACCTGTTTCTGGACGGACTCCTCGCGATAAAAGAGAAGGAGATCGAACTGGACAACCCGGGAACGTACAAAAAGCTCTTTCCGGTAAACCTTGAGAAGTTGCTCCAGAGATGCGATCTCCTGATCTCAAAGCGGCTTGAGAAGTCAAAGGCGATGATACGGCTTGGACCGATGTTTGGGCTGATGGGAACCCTGATACCGATGGGGCCGGCACTCCTTGCGCTCACGAAGGGCGATGTGGAGACGCTTGCAGGAAGCCTGATCATAGCGTTCGGAACGACCGTTGTCGGACTCTTGATCGGTGGCGTGTCGTATCTGATCACGACAGTAAGGACACGCTGGTATCGGCAGGACATGAATGACGTGCATTACATCTGCGAGGTGCTGTTTGGAGGTGAAGGATAAATGAAATATATGAACAGGAAAACGGAAACGGTAGATGAGGACGAAGACCCACTATCTGGTGTAGCAAACCTATTTGATGCCGCGATGGTCTTTGCTCTCGGACTGATGGTGATGCTCCTGCTCTACATGAGCGTGCCTGAACTGCTGACGCAACAGGATGTCACGATCGTCAAGAACCCTGGAACGCCGGAGATGCAGGTGATCGTGAAACACGGCGAGGAGATCGAGGCGTTGAACGTCACAGAGGATATGGTCGAGGTTGAGATATCGAAGGTGATGGGGATGATCGGTAAGACTGCGGATGGTTCGATGGTGTATGTGCCTGAGAGTGGTGGATAATGTCAGATCGAATAGTGGTTCTGATGCTGACGGTTCTGATATGTCTGGCATTCGCGGGTGCAGCGTCCACACTCGATCCCGATAATCCTGAGTACTGGACGGACATGGGCGACGAGTCGCTTCACAAAGGCGAGACATACCGTGTGAACGCCTACGCGGTCGAGTTTCTGGATTATATTCCGGAGACTGATCTGGTGTACCTGAAACTCTCGCGAGGTGATGAGTTACTCGACGAATCGTGCCTGAACGCATCATGCATGAATGAGACAACATTTCGTGTAGATCCGGATACCGGTGTATGTGACTGGTGGAACTGGGATGATGAGGTTGTAATCGCGATTTTAAACGAGACCGAGGACTATCCCGAATCGGGAAGCCCGACCTACTGGGACGACCCAGTGATCCACATCGAGTTCTATGAGCGGGCAAAGCCAGAGATATCGCTTGAGATTACGACCGGCTGCGAGGTCTACACACCACGGGATTCTGAGATTCGCGTAACCGTCGAGATCGAGAACACCGGCGACGCCGAACTCGAGAACGTGAGTGTTGAGATCGATCCTGGTGATCTTCAGGCGATAAGCGATCTTACGGAACATTTCGGCAACTTTTTAGCAACGGATGAGGATGACCGGTATCTGTGGTTCAACTGGAACGATGTCCCGGGGAATACAAATGAGGAGGATCAATTCCTGAAACACCTCTGGAATGATCTTGGTTTCGAGTGGACACGGAATGCAAATAGCTACATAGGAAAATCCCGTAACGACGATACCATCACAATCAACAGAGGCAGCGACTCAGCCGAGATGGGATTGGGTAGCGATCACAAGACAGCGACTCTTAATATCGGTAACGAGACCCACACGTATGATGTTGAAGATGAGGGCGGTGATCTGAACGTGTATATCGTAGAGGATGCTGCGGTCGATACCGCGGAGACGATCTATGCAACGCTACGCGTCCCCCAATCGATCACGGACATAGAGGGGCAGCCGTACACAATCACTGCCAATGTCACAGGATTCGACGAGGAGGACGTCATGTACACCGAATCAGCATCAGTAGAGGTTCTGGTACTGCCGATGTCCTGCCGCCGGGCGCGGAACTGGTCTCAGGAGACCCGACGATACGGACAGTCCTTGCAGCTAACCAGACAAGCGAGACTGCGTATGTGATCGCGCTTGCAACTCCCGGGATTATGACGCTCGGTTCACCGATGATCTCGCTCTCAGGCAGTGGTTACTGCTACACAACCCCGACCGATGCGCCTGTAATCGAGGTTACCGGAGGAACGGAGGAACCATCAGCGATGCCAACGCCCACGCCCACCGAACCCACACTCACAGTCAACACATCGCCGCGTTCGGTTGATGTGCCGTTCTACGAGACTGTTCTTGTTGTGTGCATGTTTGCTGGCGTGTTTCTGATCGGGAGGTTCATGAAATGAGATGGGATTGTAGCTACCCGATTGAACCGTAGATACACGCTGACTGCGATCTGCGAAGCTAATGCTTATGATGAACAGAACTCATATAAATGGAAATGGCAATGTCAGCAGAAGTTACGATGATCAAAACCGAGATAGAACTCCCTGGTGACATATTGTATTCGCAGGGAGTTTACGAAAACCGTGCGGAATATTTTGTAAAGAAGAATTTTCTGCTGGAGTTGTACAGGGAAGATAAGATATCTCTCGGGCGGATGGCGGCGTTACTCGGGATGAATCGGATGGAGATGCTGGGGGTCATGAAGGATTCGGACATACCTCTGAACTACGGAGTCCATGAGCTGGAAGAGGACATGGAAACAGCGAAGAGGCTTGGTATGCTGAAATGAAGGTGGTCAGCAATTCTTCGCCTTTGATTTTCCTATCTGCCGCCCCGATTGCTGGATATTTTAAGAATTGAGTTTGGTGAGGTGCTGATACCGGAAGCTGTGTACCAAGAGGTAACCGCAAACGGTTTGGATGGATCTCGTGAGGTAATGGATGCAGATTGGATCGCGGTGGCGTCGATTGGGAATGCAGAGTGACCCATCAGAAACATGTACGGGTTGAGTTCAAGCGCAATCTGCGTGAAATCGCCACTGTTGCGCAGATTATGCAATCTCGTGCTTGTGCATAAAAGCAACCACAACTAATTAAGCAATTACGGGAAATTGAAGGCATATATTATCGAGGCGTGAATATGGCTAAACCCGGGAGCAAGAGTTCAAATGGAGCGAATCTTGGTTTTGAAGAGAAACTCTGGCAGGCGGCAGATAAACTGAGAAACAACATGGATGCTGCCGAATACAAGCATGTCGTTCTCGGTTTAATATTTCTTAAATATATATCGGACGCTTTTAGAGAACAGCATGTCTTTTTGATCAGAGACTCTGCTGCCGGAGCCGACCCGGAAGACCCTGACGAATACCGGGCAGAGAATGTCTTCTGGGTTCCAAAGGAGGCGCGATGGAATCACCTCCAGAACGCTGCGAAAAAACCGAATATCGGCAAACTGATCGATAATGCGATGGATGCAGTCGAAAAGGATAATCCTATCTTAAAAGGCGTTCTACCTAACAATTATGCGAGACCAGCCCTTGATAAACAACGACTTGGGGAGTTGATCGACCTCATCGGCACGATTGGTCTTGGGGATTATGAAAGTAGATCAAAGGACATTCTGGGACGGGTTTATGAATACTTCCTCGGACAGTTCGCAGATGCGGAAGGGAAGAAGGGCGGGCAGTTCTACACCCCCGATCGATTGTCAGGGTTCTTGTCGAGATGATCGAGCCATATAAAGGCAGGGTCTTTGACCCCTGCTGCGGTTCTGGCGGCATGTTTGTCCAGAGTGAGAAATTCGTAAAGGCGCATGGTGGAAGAATTGGCGATATCTCAGTCTACGGGCAGGAATCAAACCAGACAACGTGGCGGCTCTGCAAGATGAACCTTGCGATTCGCGGGATCGATGCGAATGTCCAGTGGAATAATGTTGGCAGTTTCTTAAACGATGCACACAAAGATTTGAAAGCAGATTTTATCCTTGCCAATCCACCTTTTAATGACAGCGATTGGAAAGGCGAACTTCTGCGAGACGATATACGGTGGAAATACGGAGTCCCGCCGACCGGAAACGCCAATTTTGCATGGGTGGAGCATTTCATCTATCATCTGTCGCCATCAGGAATAACCGGATTTGTGCTTGCTAACGGCTCCATGTCTTCTAACACGGGCGGGGAAGGGGAGATTCGGAAAAAGATTGTTGAGGCTGATCTGGTTGACTGTATGGTTGCCCTGCCGGGTCAATTGTTCTACAACACCCAGATCCCTGCGTGCCTCTGGTTTGTTACGCGGGACAAGAAGAACCATAGATTCAGGGATCGAAGGGGCGAAGTTCTGTTTATCGATGCACGGAAGATGGGTGTGATGGTGGATCGAAGGCACAGGGAGCTTACAGAGGAGGAGGTCGGGCGGATAGCGTCCACATATCACATCTGGCGCGGGGAAGGTGGGGAATGCGGAGACTATGAAGACGTGCCCGGGTTCTGCAGAGCGGTTACGCTCGATGAGATCAGGAAACACGGGCACATCCTGACTCCGGGGCGGTATGTGGGCGCAGAGGCGGTGGAAGATGATGGCGAGCCGTTTGATGAGAAGATGAAGCAGCTTACAGGGGAACTTTCCGGGCAGTTTGAGAAGTCGAGGGGGCTTGAAGAGGAGATAAGGAAGAATCTTGCAGGGTTGGGATTTAAGATATAGAATATAACTGTATTAGGTAGAGGTTGTTGGAAATGAACAATAAAGAAAAATATCTTGAAGATACGGATATCATTCTTAACCTGAATGAGATTACTATACATGATCTTGACTCATTTTATAGCTCCGGCTGTTCCGGAAGGGTTACTTTTGACATTAATTGCCGGACCGAGCATGGTTATTGCGAAGACCCGCGTTTCTTGGGAAAAATCAAAATATTGGAGACCAAAAAGTGTAAAGAAGAAGGAATTTATCTCCTAAAGGTAAAATTTGAGAAGGAAGAGGACGATTAAGGTTTTAAGATGGGTGACTATGCAGGAGAGCGGCATGGATTATGAAAGAGTAAAACTCCTGATCCGGGAAGGTGAAGGGCTTACGGTAGAGTTTAAGGAAAAATATACTTCCAGGATCGATGAGGATATTGTAGCTTTTGCCAACTCGAAAGGCGGGCACATCTTACTGGGAGTGGCTGATAATAACACAATTGTAGGTGCTCACCTGACCAATGAGCTAAAAGGCAGGATCAATAGTCTGGCGAGAAACTGCAAACCCGGTATTTCTGTAAATGTGATGCAGATAGGGGACGTGGTGGCGGTTGAGGTTCCACAGGGGGACGAAAAACCGTATTCATGCAGTTCGGGGTATTTCAGGAGGCTGAATGGAAACACCCAGAAGATGAACCACGAAGAGATCCGGGTGATGTTCAGTGAAAATGAGATCATTCCGTTCGAAGAAAAGGCAGTTATTGGGATTTCATACTCTGATATTTCCAGCGAGAAAATATCAGCCTTTACAAAAGAGGCAAAGATAGATATTGGATCGATTCCGATGAGCGATTTTCTAATAAGCTTGAATGTGGCGGATGAGACGAAAATAAATAATGCAGGCGTCCTGTTCTTTGCAGAGGATGTGCACAAACATATTTCCCAGGCACAGATGACACTCCTTGCGTTTAAGGGTACAAAGAAGTTGCATATTTTTGATAGGCTTGATGTGCGTGATGACCTGCTGACACAGTTCAACGATGCGATCTTTTTCCTCAAAAAGCATCTTAATGTGAGAAGCGAGATCAAAGGAGTCAATCGCGAGGATATTTACGAGATTCCAATAGAGGCTCTGCGCGAGGCGGTCGTGAATGCGATAATGCGACAGGGATTACAGTGTGAGGGGGACCAGCCTGATGGTTGAGATTTTTGATGACCGGATTGAGATAACTAACCCAGGAGGGCTTCCCAAGGGTCTTTCCAATGACTCTTTTGGCAGGGTTTCTATCCGAAGAAATGAGCTTATATCTGACCTTTTTTACAGGCTGGATAAGGTTGAACGAGTAGGGATGGGCATACACAAGATGAAGGAAACTATGGCTCTGGCAGGTTTGAAAGAACCTGTATTCGAGACGGATGGTTTTTTCAGAGCGATATTTTTCAGACCGGAGAGTGAGGATATTTTTCCAACTGCGCTTAAGGTCGGAGAAAAGGTCGGAGAAAAGGTCGGAGAAAAAATAACTGCAAACCAGCAGAAGATCATCGATTCTATTCTGAAAGAGCCAACCATTTCCGCAAAGGAATTATCCGGATTGGTGGGTATCTCCCAAAGAAAAATCGAAGACAATATCGCCAAACTAAAAGAAAAAAGGTTAATCAGACGCATCGGTCCGGCGAGAGGCGGGCACTGGGAGGTGGTCGGCAGATGAAGGGGCAGGCGAGCCGGACAGGAGCGGGTGATAATCTCGGGTTCTTTCAGGCTGTAAGGGCCGGTCTTGCCAAGACTACCGCAT
>JAGGRW010000210.1 GCA_021159385.1 Methanosarcinales archaeon | reverse complement strand
TCACAACCGATTTTTTACAAAAAAATCGAGTAAAAATGTCCAACGTTCCGCTGCGCTTCAGTTGGACTTCGATTTTTTACAAAAAAATCGAGTAAAAATGTCCAACGTTCCGCTGCGTAACAGTCGGACTTCGATTTTTTACAAAAAACCGCGCGACTAAAAACAGATACGGATGGAATGTACCCCCACTCCCCGTGTGTATGGGACCGCGGCGATTTGAACGCCGGTCACTAGATCCCCGACCTAGTAGGATGGACCAAGCTACCCTACGGTCCCGTTATGCAAGTTCTCGTAATCGCTTGATGTCGTTCATAGAATCAATGTTCGATGTTGCATTCACTTCTTCGAGCACTTTGACGATCTCCAGAAGCGGGGTGTTGAGCCGGTAGATCTTGACAGGCCTACCCTTGCCGATCTTCTTCTTCTCTTCCCGTACCGACACCCAGTCGTTCGCACGCAACACTCGCATGGCAGCGCTGACTTCGGGTTGTCTTACATCAGCAGCCGCCTCGAGTTCTCTTGATGTCATTTCCTCCATACTCGAAAGGCAGGAGATGGTCCTTGATATGATCTTTGGTAGTCCGAGATCCTGCAGCAGTTCTGCGATTTCATGCTCGTGTTCACCCATCACTTGTATCGACGATTCTTTCATGAGATTATCCACCTCTAGATATAGATCGATTCCTTTCATTCATAAAGTTTATGCATAAAATATAAAGAAGAATCCGAATTATAACGCGAGTTCGCGTGCATTGGCTGATGATAATTCGATCTGTGAGGAAACATCCACAAAGGAGGTGTTAAAATGCCCGGGGTACAGCGTATCCACGTCGAGCGTTGTGAGCAGTTCGGTCGAGCGGATTAGATCAGAAATATCTCCTCCGAGATCGCATCTCCCGATTCCGCCGCATGAAAAGATCGTGTCTCCGGAAAATAGACTTTTGGTTCGATTCGTAGATGCAGATTCCTCCTGGCGTATGACCGGGCGTATGGAGCACTTCCAGCAGAAGATCGTCGAATTCAAAGAGTTCCCCGCCATAAAGCAGTATGTCCGGAGTTATCTGCGGCGCGCGTCTGCCAAATAAAATCGACGCGGTCGCGTGGTCGTCGCCAAGCAGTCGTGCATCTGATTCGTGGATCGCAATCTCGGAACCGGAAATCGCAGCTATCGCAGACGCCGCGCAGGTGTGGTCGAAGTGGCAGTGTGTGAGTATGATCAGCTCGATTGATTCAAGCGATTCGATTGACTCAATCGATTCATCGGATCCAATCGATCCAATCGACCCAAAATCGCGTCCTGTGAGGCATGTCGGATCGATTCCCGCGTCGATCAGAACAGTTCCGTTGACCAGATACGCGTTTGCGTATCCCTGCATCGTCTGCACATTCATAACATTCCATGTGACCGGCGATCATATAATTTTAATACCCGAGCCCCCAAATCCTCGAATCATGGAAGAGGTGATCTGGACCGAGAAATACCGACCGAAGACGTTCGATGAGATCATCGGGCACGAACCGATCAAATCCAACCTGAAACATCTGGTCGAATCGAATAATCTCCCGCACCTCATACTGTACGGCGCAAAGAACACTGGAAAACGATCGATGGTGCTCGCACTCGCAAGAACGCTCTACGGAGAGACGTGGGCGAACAATCTCGTCATCTTCGATGCATCGAACTTCTTTGACGGCGGCAAGAAATATCTTGTCTCGGATCCAAGATTTGCAAGACTCATCGGGACTGACGATCCGAAAAAAATAAATAAAAGCGTGATCTCTGTTTTCAAACAGGTCGTAAATGAGTATGCCGGGATGGCTGCTCTTGATTCCGACTTTCGGATCGTCTTAATCGACAGCGCGGAGGCGTTGAGCCGGGATGCGCAACATGCGCTGCGGCGCATCATGGAGAAGCACGCGAGAACGTGCAGATTCATCCTGTCCACGACACGCCTCTCCGGATTGATCCCGCCACTGCGCTCACGGGGCTTGAATCTCTTCTTCGACCGTGCGAGTGACGAGGCGGTCGCATCGCGCATCAAGAGCATCGCAGAAGCGGAAGGTGCATCCATAACCGATGGCGCGGGCGGCGGGGTTCAGGCGATCGTGCACTGTGCAGACGGCGATCTTGCGTACGCAGTCATGGTGCTCCAGATCGCATGTATGGGGAACTGCGAGATCACTGCGAACACGATCTTCGAGATTACGATCGAACGCATCCCGGAGAGTGTCGGGCAACTGTTGCACGCGTCGCTGGCTGGCGATTTCAAAGAGGCCCGAAAACACATCGACGATCTCTTGATGGGCGAAAGCGGTGTGGACATCGTGGATAGTTTGCGCAGCGTCATCGAGGACAAGGGATTTGACAGCGCGCTTGCTGTGGAACTTGCTGTGCGCCTCGCCGATACTGATATCAACCTGATCCGCGGAAGCAACGAGCGCGTGCAACTCGAAGCGTGGGCGAGTCGGGTCGGGACGATCGCTGCGATGTGAGTGGGGTGGGTAACGCCCTCTTCTCGGACGATTGTTAACAGGACTGAGGGCTTGCCAGAAACTTATGTCAATGAAGGCGGCTGGTGGCATGTGGTAATGCTCATAACATCGCGTACACTTTTCGCGTTCAGAACTTCTCTTCGAATATTTTTACATTTTCACCAATTTTGTAGTCATAAATCTTGATAAGACCCGCCTCCTCTTCGTTCTTCTCTCGATAGTAGATCATTGACTGTCCCTGTTTTGTGTCGATGGTAGCCCACACATATTCATGAGCCAACGATTCACCGACGTCGAAATCCTCATTCAGCACGCTGATTGTTCCGTTCTCCTTTACCTGCCGTATGAAATGCGCTTTGCCCTCTGTGATCGGCAGGTTATTCGCATCGATCTCAAAATCCTCCGGAAGTTTGCGCTGCGGTAATGCCCTGCCCTGCGGGCAGTGGCATCGATGGATCGCTCTTGGCGATCCATTACAGCCTCCGGATTGGCATTCCCACACTTCCAGTCCTGTCGATTATTATGCCGCATCAGGAAGATTTTCGCCTCACCTCGGATGTGTTCCAGATCCCTGAATTGTTCTCATTCCCACAACTTCGCATCCGTTGTCCCCGTTGAAGTCTTCTATCTTGCCGTTCATCCATGGCTTTCTTGGTGCGATAAATACGGGCTCGACACCGAGATCGTGGCACAGCCTGACAACACGGCTGAAATTCCTTAAATGTATCAAATCACCGATGAAAGAAGCGCCATTGTCCATCTGATGGACCTTGTTAGCTTTAGTTGGATTAGAGCAGAGTGTACCGCTTCTTGGATTTGCATCTGATGTATTTCTTCCTCTTTTGGACTACCAGACTGTTCCTTTTGATGATGCGTTTGATTGTTGACAGGCTTGGCATTTCATCTTATGAGTGTCCAAGCTCGTGCATACGAAATTGAATCTCGACGGCTCCGATACAGCGATACGTCGTGTCTTCGGTTGTTCCGTTCAGGAGTGACTTTCGAACAGTTGTTACGAGTTGTTCTATCTCCGAATCCGTCTTTCTGTGATCATTTTTCGGTGCTCTGGACTTTTCATTGAACCATTTCTTCTCACTACGTTTATTAGAGCTGTTGTACCTCTCAACCCATTTTTGCAACCATGATCTTGACCTGCCAAGACTTTTGCGGATTTTGGAGGGTCGTTCGCCTTTCAGATATCGATCGACCGCATCGATACGCTTCTGTTCCTCTTCTGTATATGTTTCGGTTGATTCTGCCATAACGCATCGGTAATGTCCTAATTTAAGATAGTTAATTGGAAATAGAAAAATTCGTGCCATGTCCACAGGTGATCTGCCAATCCTTCCAGCATTGCAGGGAAGTTCTTCTAGAATTGAAACACGTGGAGCGAACATTCCAGCATCCGCTTCCGTTTCGAGAAACACTTTGTCTTCCGCACCAGCCTACCAGTTCGTTCCCTGAGTATCCCGTTGTAGTTCTCGACGTCGGTGGTTTCCATATCGTCGAGAGCCGGGTTACCCTATATTATTCTTTTCTCCTTTCGGACGACTCGTCCGTTCTCCCTGATCTTTACAAGCTGCCCATACTCGAGACAGGCATCCGCACAATACTCGGGCAAAACATAAGTGTAGTCGTCATTTCCATCGGTGAACATCTCCATTTTGGTCTGCGGAGACGGCTGCTCTGTCCTTTCAAATACTTTCTTCATCATCCGCCTACAACTCTCTTGAGTCCGTTTTCCAACCGAAAATGCCACAAAGAAGTATGTACTTCGCTTTACACAGGTATATGTCCAGGCATCACCTTCGCAAGGCATGTTTGGGCTGCCGGGCTCAATATTTTTTTGTTTTTTTACAAAGCTACATATTTCATCGCATTCAAGCGGTGTGAGTCCGAGGGTCTGTATGAGGTACTCATTCATCTCTGATGCATGCTCAGCCATATCCCTCAGCAATCTGCCTATAGTGTCTCTGTGGTGACCTGTAATCCGCTCAATGCTCCGTATACCGTTCTTCTCTACCAAATGTTTGCAAAATGTGAAACTGCTGATCCTCCTGGATATCGAGAAGGTGCTGTGGCGTCGCAGGGATTGGGTTGAAGCCGCGGGCACGTGCAGGGGGTCCGCGGGTTTTTGTTTTTATCAGAACCGATCACTTCCTGCGATACACATAACTCCCATCTCCCGCATCAGTAAATCCCATCTTGACCCAGAATCCGATAGCTGTGTATCGCACCCGGTCTGCGATGATCGTGTCAAAGGATTCCTTGAACATCCCGATCGTCTTTCTGCCATAGCCATGCCCTTCAAACTCAGGAAATATATTGATCGAATGAATCGTAAGTGTCCTGCCGTCGGTCAGACCCCTGACCTTGCCCACCCGGGCAGCACCGCAATCGATATTCAACCAGTCGTAGTCAGAGCGCTGGTCACGGGGCAGTAACTTGAAAGTCAGCCTCTCCGGCATCCATCTCCCCCTCAATTATTCGAATCCCTGGCAGAACGCAAGCACATTCTTCCCGAGATCCGGCAGATAATATCCGCCCTCCAGTATGGCAAAACGCCGTCCATGCCCCATTCGCTTCGTGAACTTCTTAATAAGCCTGCCGATCAGATAGAAGTCAAAGGTCGTCAGTTTCTTCCCCATATCCTTCTTATATGAGTCGAATCCAGCCGATACCCCAACGATGTCAACATATCGGATGTCATGAATGTAATTCTCGATCTCCTTTATGTAATCCTTGTTGTTGCCAGCCATGGGATTCAGGACCTTAACATCCTTCCACTATGAGTGCACATCGAGTGTCCCATCTCCTGTGTGTGCATCAAAATCCAGTACGAATGCACTCTTGATGAGCCCTTTCTCTCTCAACTTCAGGAGTGCGATACCCATATTGCAGAATGCACAGTATCCCCAGCTCGAATTTTTTGATGCATGATGACCGGGTGGTCGGATACAGGCAAACACCGGCTCTTTCTTAAAAGCAATCTCTGACGCGAGTATTGCGCCACCCGCAGATAGTGATGCCATCTCAAACAATTTCATATCCTTTGTGATGCCTGCGATATGAGTCTTGGAATGCGCCAGCGACAGATCCCCTGATGACGCCGGCTCATGCGAAACCACATCATATCCGCCCTCTCCGACCAGCGCGTCCATGATACGCTCCATCCTGCCCGGTACCGATGCACCGTCCGCTGCATAATCGGTGCGTTTAAAATCTTCGTAAAAGACTATCTTCATCTGCGTGCCCCCCTGACGATCTTTAGCGAGTCGTGCACCCGTGCATCGCAGTTGTTGAGTAAGGGGTCTCCGTGCCCGAAATAGATCGACTGGATGCTTCTGCGGCAGATCTTTTCCAGTGCGTGGACAAAACCTTCCTCGTAGGTGCCGCCAGCCGACTGGATCATAACTGCGCTGTCACCTGCAAACAGGACGCGTTCCTCTTCGCAATAGAGACAGATTGAATCGCTGCTGTGACCCGGCGTGTAGATGACCTCGAAGATCCGATCACCCAATTTCAACGTATCACCATCCTTCAACAGATGATCCACGCCTTCTAAAGAGTGGGAATATGCATACACCTCTGGATTGAACGTTTTTTTGATCTGCGGCAGAAGGCTTGCGTGATCGTAATGGCTATGGGTCAGGACGACCTGCTCCACCCTATGCTTACCAACGCCGGTCGAAGCATTATTTATCTTTTCGATCACTGATGGGTCTCTGCCAACGTCCACCAGCGTATTGAGATCGCCAATGGCGTTCCACGTTCCTGTGATGAGATAGACGTTGGATGTGTACATCTTGCTCTCACTGGTAAGGTTCAGAATCTTCATAAGGCGACTCCCTTTATTTAGTTGCGATCAACCACCTGAATGGCAACTGTTCACATATCTGTCTGTTCTCTACCTTAAACCCCACCTGTCTGAGTTTCTTTCCATGTTTTTCGCATCTCAGAGAGTAAGAGATCAGGTCATCGCCGTCCATAAACGAGGGAATCACTGCAAGATTATGACCTTCGATTGTGCACCAATTCATTAGGTTATATTCCACTTCCAGGATGTTCTTTTTATAGCTTGCAGGTTTCTCTGCAATCAGGAGCTCGCCTTTCTGCAATTTGGGTCGATCCTCAAAGACATCACGGCACTGAAACTCAAGGTCACATCCCAGACGATCTCTTATATCTTCAGCGTAAGAGAGAACCTTTGGGTCTATATCAACAGCCCTTCCTACAGTATGACCCGATGTTGCGAGAGTCAGTGATGGAATCGCCAGACCGCAGCCAATCTCAACAAATCCATCCGGATGCAGTCGCGATAGCCGCTCTCCGAATCTCACCCCGATTTCAAGCAAAGCAAGCAGAAGGTTTTCAGTGACAGGTTGAGATCCTGTGGAATATATAAAATCTTTATAGACATTTAGCATAGACTGCCAGTCATCCGGAAAGATCGCTTCCAATCTTGAAACCATGAGGCTTTATCCCACCTTCCTGAACAACTGTGCGTTCGGTACCACGGGTTCAAATATGCTCTCGAGTTCTTTGGGCATCTTCTGTGTCTGTTCGGTCGCAAAAAAGCCACCTTCGACCAGCGCGTCATGGAACATCTCGATGACTTTTATCCTTTCGCTCTCATTGAAATGGAGGAGAACGTTCTTACAGACAATGAGTATAAAATCTTTCCGCACAGGCTCGAGGTTGAGTAAATTGTGTTTCTGATATGAGACACATTTTCTGATCTCCTCGGCAACTCTGAAATGGTCTGGTTTATCGGCTGGCGCAAAGTATCTGGTGAAAATGTCCTTTGGAATTCTCTCGACCTGTTCCCATGGATATAATCCCTCTTTGATGATATCTTCAAATAGATTGCTCTCATCGATATCTGTAGCATGCATGCTAACGTTTCTGAAAATCATAGGTCCCATGTTCTCCCTGAGAACAATGGCAAGGGTGTATGGTTCCGGACCCATTGCACATCCCGCATCCCAGATATGGGCGAATCTACGTGTCCGCAGTGTTGGAACCACATGGTCACGAATCATCTCCAGCGTCTGCATGTCCCTGAAAAAGTAGGTAAATGCCATTTATTAATCTCCTCCCCATCGGTCTTATCTGACCGCTGTTACAGAGATTTTGTCTTATCGGGGTATATAGATTTCGCTCCGGTTCGGGCGCCAGGGGTTGATGAACGAACCGGGTATGTCCACGATGCGAGAACCTGAAACTGCGGCATAGCATATCAGGTCGTGGACCAGAGGTCGAGCGAGGTGCTTGCCGGATGCTGGCAAACGATATCGAGCCAGTGCCCGACATCATCATCCACAACCCAACGTGACAACCCCCCTTCCGAAAACGCTTTTAACGCTTCGGGAGATGTTAGACCCAATGGCGCTGCACGAACTGATCCCTGCCGGAAGAGGGCAGATAAAAGCGGATCTCGCCCTTGCCGGGGGCAAGATCGTAAACGTAAACACAAAGGAACTCTTAAAAGGCGATATCGCGATAAAAGACGGAATCATCGTTGGAATCGGAGACATCTCGGAGACGATCGGAGACGACACAACAACGATTGATATAACCGGAAAATTCGTTTCCCCGGGTTTAATCGACGGACATGTCCATTTCGAGTCGAGCATGTTGACCCTGACCAGATTTGCGATGGCAGCGATCAGGCATGGCACGACAGGAATGATCATCGATCCGCACGAGATCGCAAACGTTCTCGGAAGAAAAGGTGTGGAACTGGTTTTAGGCGAGATTGAGGATCTACCGTCCAGCATCTTTGCCATGATCCCCTCGTGCGTCCCGTCCTCGGATCTTGAGACGTCGGGAGCGGTTCTGGACGCGCCAACAGTTACGCACCTCCTGTATCAGGACGGCGTCGCCGGGCTCGGCGAGGTGATGGACTTTCCCGGCGTGCTCAACTCCGACTCCGAAAAGCTCGACATGATCGAGGAGGCGATGGCTCTTGGAAAGAGGGTGGACGGGCACGCTCCCGGACTTGTGGGGCGCGATCTCGCAGGATACCTCTGTGCTGGCATATCAAGCGATCACGAGTCCCTGACGTACGAGGAAGCGATCGAGAAGGCGCGGATGGGGATGGCTGTGATGCTGCGTGAAGGCTCTGCTGCAAAGTGCCTGAGCGAGTTCATACCGAGGCTCATTGATGACGGGGTCGCTCTTGAGAGCTTCTTCTTTGTATCAGACGACCGGCACCCTGAGGATATGATTAAGGGCTACATGGACACGCACGTTAGAACAGCGATCGAACTCGGTATCGATCCGATCGATGCGGTATCGATGTGCACGATAAACACTGCGCGGCACTACCGGATCGACCACCTGATCGGATCGATCGGAATCGGGAGAAGGGCGGACCTCGTGGTTCTGGACGACCTCGCCGGGTTCACGATCGATCGCGTGCTTGTGCGCGGTTCCGAAGGTCGATCTCCAAAGCCGGTTTACCCAGCCGAGGTCTTTGACACGGTCAGGCTCAAGAGAATCGATCCCGAGAGCCTGCATCCCAAAAGCGGGTCGGAAAGCAAGTCTGGAAGCGATCCGGATCCGGATGCTGATTCCGAAGTGAACGTCATCGTTGCGATCCCCGATTCACTGTTCACAGACTGGGCTATCGAGGTTTTGCATTCCGAAGACGGAATCCTCTGCCCGGACCCTGCAAGGGACATCCTCGCAATTGCGGTGATCGAGCGGCATGGGCGGGGCGGCAGCATCGGGAATGGCTTTGTCTCCGGATTCGGAATCGAGGATGGCGCGTTTGCCCAGACGATAGCCCACGACTCGCACAACCTGATCGCGGTCGGCACGAACTTTGAGGATATGGCGCTCTGCGCAAACGAGCTACGCCGAATGCATGGCGGGATTGTGGTTGCGTACGACGGAGAGATCATGGGCAGCCTCGCGCTGCCGTTTGCAGGCATCCTCTCGACCGGAAGCGTTGAGTCTGTGGATGCGAAACTCCGGGGACTCCATGCCATGATGCGGGAACTCGGGTGTGTGATGCCGTCTCCGTTCATGACGCTCTCTTTCCTTGCGCTTCCGGTGATACCGAGACTGAAGCTTACGGATATGGGGCTTGTGGATGTTGCGAAGCATGAGATTGTGGATGTGGTGCGAAGGGCGGTGTGATTGTTGGCATGATGTGGGATTCCAGTGGGCGAAGGGTGCGGTCAGCAGAGTGACGATCCCCATACGACAGCACGTTTATCACTCCAAAGCACCACAACCATCCACAATGCAGTACGACGTCGCAATGAAATGCATCTCCGCGGAAC
>JAGGRW010000088.1 GCA_021159385.1 Methanosarcinales archaeon | reverse complement strand
AGAACTCAAATAGAACTCAAATAGCCTCTGTCGCATGGATGATGCGAAATCGATCCGGTATCGAGATCGTTTCAGTCGGATCGTTCTGATTATGGGCTAAATATATATCCAAAAAATATAATAAAATGCCACACACCAGCACAACAGTATATATGCGATGGCGCAGATGTTACGGCTGTGCATTATGCATGAAAATGAACGGAGTTCGTAAGAATGGTGATCGGAGTTACTATGATTAACGTGGTGCCAGGACAGGAAAAGGCAACCTACAACGAATTGCGCAGTTTCGATGGAATCAAGGAAGTTTACCACGTATTCGGCGAGTACGACTTCGTTGCTGTTATCGAGGTGCAGGGATTGAGCGCGCTCAACAAACTGGTCGACTACATCCGGGAAAACAAGAGCGTGACTGCAACCAAAACAGTGGTCGGAGCCGAGTTGTAGTTGCAGGTCGCGCCCAATCTCCACCCCGCATCTGCACCTTGCACCCTACACGCCGGCGTCATATCTCAAAATCGCAGCCACGCCGCCAAATGCCCTCATCAACTGATCCCCCTCCTCAAAATCGGTTGATATGAACTCAACACTTGTCCCCATCTGATCGCAGACCCCGACCAGTTCATCAACAACGTCAACCGCGTCTGTTATCTTCAGATCAGAGCTGCAGGAGGGGCAACGCTCTTCAAAGGAATCCGGTATCTCCTGCCTCGTCTCTTTCCTCGTATAATCGCAGTTCTGGCATGTGATCGTCATACGCACCTGTCGCAGGTCTTCAGACACCAGCAGCACGTCAACAGCCCCCATCTCGAGGTTTGCACGCACCTGCGAGTCGCCGTAAGCAACAAGCCCATTGTCGCTCACGAGTTCCCTCATAAACCGCTGCATAATCTTCTTCTGCTTGACGATCTCTAGATCCTGCAGCGAATCGGATGCGGCATCCATCAGTTCGTACAGACCCGATTCGTCGGTATATGCAATATCAAACAGCCCTATGATCTTTTTCTGTATTTCATGATGAAAAAACTCGCCTTCTAAGAATTCTTCCTTTGTCGGAGATGGACCCCCAATAAGAACCCCTTCAAAATCTTTGTGGTCAATTGTAAGGAATATTTCGCTCGCGCTATTGCCTATTCTCTTGTAAAAATCGTGAATTGCGATGAGGCGCAGTTGCTGAAATCTTCTTGCACTCTGACCACCTTTTCGCTGCTTTCCCGGAACCGACGATGTCAGATGCTTGCGTACCTCGATGGACTTGCCGCGCAACAACCCGACAGTAGCCTCTCTTCGATCGATAACGAGTAACCCGAACGTTTTTTTATCCGTAAGCATCTCCTCGAGCGGATCAAGATAAAAGGACGAGTCACAGTGGTATTTGTACGAGGTAATCGGTTCGTGTGGCTCGATTATCCTCGTATCCAGCGTTGTCCGATGTCCGTCGATATCGAGCGTTCCGCAAAAGATCACAAATCCATTTTCAGGAGGTTTCGGGTAGTATTTGAGGCGGGCGAGTACTGATTCAAGCGCACTCTGCACATTCGTGCGTGTCGATTTTGATTTGATGTTTGCAGCCTGCCCGTGCTCATTTCTGAGCTGCGCAACAACGTCGGATATCTGTTTGTCGTATGGGATGTAGAGTGAGATTAATTCCGTTCCCCTTCCTGTTTTTCGCCTCATCTCCTCTAGCTGCCGCTTGAATTCGTACCGTTTGTGCGCCTGCGATATTGTCATACTGGGTATTATTGGTGCTACCTATTTTAAGAGCTATGTGGCTTTCCGACTGCGATGTTTACCTTGACTTTGCATTACAAACATTCCATTTCCCAGTAATCCCGGATCTGTATCCCCATCGATGAGAGTTTCAGGATCTGTTTGATCTGTTTTTCAGAAATGAAAGAATCGTGGGTTTCTTTCGATGTGGACGCCGTACCTCATGTTCTCCTCAGTAACGGTGTTTGGAAGGATTCCCAGACTTATTATTTCCAACCGGTTCTTAAAGATATTAATGAATATGGGTGCATTTATGAAATAGTCTCTATGGACGATCGCATTTGCCACAGCCTCCATAAAAGCCTCTTTTGGGATTTCAAGTATTGGAGGTGCATTTATATTCCTGTTCTTCTGAAGACCCCTAAGGTTTCTCCGTATGAAACTGACACCGTACTCGAATTGTTCTATAAGTCTCCCTTCTATCGTCTCACTATCGTTGTATTCATTTGAGTGGATATCATTAATCTGCCTCGCTTTTTATCCAGAATTCAGTCGTATTCACTGCATAAGGTTTGTCGCTCCCTTTAGTACATGGATGATCAAGATCCTCCTGTCATCACAGATTAAGATCTCATTTACTTATGCTGGAAATCCACTGGTTTAACCGATTCACATCTTCCTTACTGAGCCCTTCCAGGTCCCCCTATCTGAGATTCCAATGTATAGCTTTCCGCCGTCGGAATTGGCAAAAGCGCAAATCTCCACCGCAAGCTTATCTACGCTGTAAAAGTTAACCTTAAATTGATTAAAAGTATCCTCGCCACGATTTATGACATCGCTGAGTTCGAGACAGTCCATTTTCACACCAATATCCAGATCACTCTGATGTACGAATCGTGAAAGGGGGGTAAACCCCCCGCCACTTTTCTTTCACTTGCATCTCCATATACCTGCACCTACGTCCCCATCGTCCACGAATGGAGATACTTGTCCTGCTCCGCGGTCAGCTTCTCAATTTTTACACCCATAGCGTCCAGCTTCAGGCTCGCCACTTCCTCGTCGATCTCAGTCGGAACCGGATAGACCCGATTCTCAAGCGTACTCCCGTGTTCTGCGATGTAGCGCACAGCAAGCGCCTGATTCGCGAAACTCATGTCCATGACCTCTGGCGGATGCCCGAACGCGGATGCGAGATTGACAAGCCTCCCTTCAGCGAGAACGTAGATGCGGTTGCCGTTTGCGAGCATATACTCCATCACATCCTCTTTCATCTCGTTTATCCCGACCGCAATCGACGACAGCCCCGGAAGATCGAGCTCGACGTTGAAGTGTCCGGAGTTTGCAACGATCGCCTGATCGCGCATCACCTCAAAGTGCTCCTTTCGGATGACCGACATGTCGCCTGTTACCGTTATGAATAGCTCGCCGATCCGCGCCGCGTCCAGCATCGGCATCACCCGGTACCCATCCATCACAGCCTCGAGTGCCTTTCTCGGATTGACCTCGACTACGACCACGTTTGCGCCGAGCCCCTTCGCCCGCAGCGAGACGCCTCTTCCGCACCAGCCGTATCCGACGACTACGACCGTCTTTCCGGCAAATAGCACGTTCGTTGCGTTCATGATCCCATGGATCGTGCTCTGCCCGGTTCCGTAGCGGTTATCAAACATCATCTTGGTCTCGGCGTCGTTTACCGCAAGAACCGGGTATGCGAGCGCATCGCCGTCTGCCATCGCACGCAGCCGGATTACGCCGGTCGTGGTCTCCTCGCAGCCGCCGATGACGCCGGGGAGGAGGTCTCTGTGATCGCTGTGCAGAAACGCGATCGTGTCCGCGCCATCGTCGAGCGTGACATGAGGCCCTATCTTGATCGCCTCCGCAAGGCATTCGTAGTACTCCTTGTCGCTCTCGCCCTTGATTGCAAACGTCGGTATCTCGTCTGCTGCGAGCGCTGCTGCGACATCGTCCTGGGTACTGAGTGGATTTGAGGCTGTGAGCGCGATCTTCGCCCCACCAGCTCTTAATGCCAGTATCAGGTTCGCGGTCTCAACGGTCACGTGCAGGCACGCAACGACGTTTATCCCAACGAGTGGGCGATCCTTCTCGAATCGATCTTTTATCTTCCGAAGAACTGGCATGTGCCGGTTTGCCCATTCGATTCTCTGTTTCCCCTCGTCTGCCAGAGCCATATCCTTTATGATGTGCTGTTTCATGCTAATCTCCTGTAATCTGGTTGTGATGCCGTCCGAACGTCCCAAATCATCCTCTACCAGTGATGGTATTTTATGCGCTCCATCACTCTTAAAGTTCGGTCATCGGAACTGCATAATCCACACCGTCAAAACCCGAGCTTCTTCAAACTCGTCGATCATCGAATTCGTGGGATTCATCCATTCGTGCTAATTTGGCATCTACTCACCAGACCCAAGCAGCCACTTCCGGATAGGGATGTGTGTTATCCTGCCGTCAGATTTGTCAACATTCCTTGTAAGCAGGATCGACTCTGAAACCCTTTCCTGAAAGTTCTCTTTAAATCAAGAAACTTGCAGACGGGAATATAGCAGAAAAGTCAGAAATGATGCTTGAAGAAGCGATGAGCAGGCTCATATTCATGCTGGCACGAAACAAAGACAGAAAAGAGGATATCGTGGATATGCTATCGATCTTTACCTCTGTTGAAGAGGTGAAATACTCTGACAACATGGACATCGATCTATTAAGTTTTCTCACAAGCAAAACATACTCTTCCTTGACCCGGTCAGGAGACTGATTAAACCGCAATCACGGCTGAATCTACTTGCGATACGAGGCGTGTTGACGGATGCATAGGGCAGGATGATAGTGGTTGCGACGGCGGCGAAAGCATCGACCACTTCCCGCTGCCTACCGGCGCAAAGCTTTGTGCAGTGCCGCCGGGCGTTGCTGGCAGCGCCAATGCTAACGCATTCATGCAAGCCCGTGGACTGACGCTCCGCAGCAGTTAGGCGACATCGGGCAGCGACAAGGATTTACGCCGGGGTTGGGATTCGAACCCAAGTGTTCCAGAGGAACAACAGGTCTCGAGCCTGCCGCGTTAGTCCGCTCTGCCACCCCGGCATCGCTGGTTTTGAGATTGGCGTAAGGTATATATTATGGTAACGACTTCAATTAACCTATGGGAGTATTCACTGGATTGGGATGGGCATTTATTATAATTCTGGTGTTATCAGCGTTTCCGGCACTCGCGCAGTCCGAAACCGACGAGTCCGAAGTTCAGGAGCGTGCGTTGTCTGTCGATGCGCCTGGTGTTGCAACGGTCAACCAGACGATCGATGTCCTCGTAACGTCCTCCGAAATGCCGGTCTCAGGCGCTATAGTCTTCTTCACGACAAAGTACACGCAGTTCCAGCAGATAACCGATGAAAATGGAGTTGCAATGTTCACACCCGAAGATACCGGGAGATCGTACGTATTTGCACACAAGGACGGATATCTTGACGCAGAAATTGTGATCAACGTGCGTGATGCGCCGGAGATGCGCGTGGAGATGGTGGCTGTTTCGCCAACACCAGAGCCAACAGAGGAAGATGTCAAGCCAGGACTCCCTGGATTCGGTTGGGCTGCGTCGATTGTGATTACGTCACTGGTTTACTTCATCACCCGATGCAAAAACAGTTAATCACGCAAATCCATCTGTTCAAGCAGTTTTGATCGTGCTTCCGACGGATCGGCGCGCCCACGAGTCTTTTTCATCACCTGCCCAACGAGATAGTTCAGCGCTTTTGCTTCCCCGCTCCTGTAATCCAGAATTGCATCAGAGCACTCCAGAAGCACCTCTGATACGGCTGACGAGACCGTGTCCTCCGCAACCTTCGCAAGTTCTTTTTCAGACACAATCCCGGCAGGAGTCCCTCCGTTGTCAAGAATCTCCCGTATGACCGTGATCGCGCCCCTTTCCGTTATCACCTCGTCCAAAAATAACTTCAGAATCTTGATCATGTCGTCTGCCGTAAATGCGTCTATCTTGAGGTCGCGATAATTGAGTTCTCCTGTGAGAACATCCACGATCCACGCAGCGCACGTCGTAGGCTCGATCTCGCGCGCAACATCCTCGAAGAACCGTGCGAGATTCGGCTCGATCGTGAGCGATGCGGCGTGGTTCTCGGTTATGCCGTACTCCGCGAGAAACCGCGTTCGCTGCGCCTCCGGAAGCTCAGGCATGGAATCTTGAATCGCGGGAACCCATGCCTGTACCCGCATCGGGACAAGATCAGGCTCGGGGAAGTATCGATAATCGTGCTCAGTCTCCTTTGTCCGCATCGAGACTGTGACCCCGCGCAGCTCATCGAAGTGTCTTGTCTCCTGGATAACGACGTCGCCGCGGCGCAACACATTTCGCTGGCGCACGATCTCGAATGCGAGCGCACGCTCCGCCCCTTTGTACGATGAGATGTTCTTGACCTCGGCACGCGCACCGCCAGCGAGGGATATGTTCGCATCCACACGAATCGCACCGTCCAGATCCCCGTCGAAGATGTCGAGGTATTCGAGCAGGTTTCTGAGCTTGTTCAGGAATCGCCTCGCCTCTTTCGGGCTGCGCATGTCCGGTTCGGTCACAATTTCGAGTAGCGGCACGCCGGCACGGTTGTAATCGACCAGCGTGAACTTCGACCGGTCGATCGTGCCCTCATGCACCAGCCGCCCGGGATCCTCCTCTATATGGACCCGGTTGATCCTGATACGCTTCATTCCCTGATCGCCCTCGAGTTCGAGGTGCCCATCGACCGATATGGGGTAATCGTACTGCGTCACCTGAAATCCCTTGGGGAGGTCGGGATAATAGTAGTTTTTACGATAGAACTGCGTTTGTGGAAGAATCTTACAATTCAACGCAAGAGCGACCTTTATCGCGCTCGCAACTGCGGATTTGTTCAGAACAGGTAGCGATCCGGGCAGCCCGAGACATACAGGGCATGTGTGCGTGTTCGGGGGAGAATTGTGGTAATCAAGCCCGCACGAGCAGAATAATTTTGAATTCAGTCGGTTCAGTTGTACGTGTATCTCAAGCCCGATGATCACACCGTCTTCTGTTTTGGCAGACATTTCTGACGAATCTGTGTTGGGATGTGATTAAACTTTATGGTTCAACTTTCCGGTTCTTCGGTCGTGGTGCTGCCAATAGGGTTAAATGCTTTACTCACGATTATGCTAATCATGTGTGAACAAAATTGTTTCGTGAACAGGGAAAGGGAGCTATCCGATTTACAGGTGGCGTTTCGCTCGGATCGTGCCGAACTGATAGTTATCTATGGGCGAAGGCGGATAGGGAAGACCGAACTGATAAAAGAAGCGATCCGCGGCAGAAAAGCAGGATATTTCTTTGTAGAACAGGCACTGGAGAAAGATAACCTGGAATCCTTCAAAAAAATCGTTTCACAGGTACTAGAGAACCCTTTGATCGCAAAAGGTGATTTAACGTGGGAAGAATTGTTTGAATTGATAGCTGATGAAGATAAACCGATCATTGCATTTGACGAATTCCCTAACCTGATTTCAGAAAATAAAGCGCTCTTATCCAAATTCCAGAAGATATGGGATGAACTTTTGAAGAACACCACTGTCAAATTGATCCTCTGCGGCTCATCAATCTCGATGATGGAGAACTATCTGTTGAACTACAGGAGTCCTTTGTACGGGAGGCGGACCGGTCAGATTTTTGTAATGCCGCTCAAAGCGAGGCATATTCTGGACTTTGGAGCCGCCTCGATCGAAGAAGCGGTCGAGATATTTGGGATAACCGATGGCATACCCGAGTACATCAAAGAGGTGTGTTACAGGCGCAAACACGGCGAGAGACTGGACGAAGTGTTCCAGCCAAACAAATCCCTCTTCTCAGAAGCAGAGATCTTAGTAAAAAGCGAATTAAGGGAACCCACAAGATATTTCAAGATCTTAAAAGCCATCGCATTTGGTAATACAAAGTTCGGCGACATTGTGAATTACACCGGGTTTCCCACTGCCACGGTCTCCAAATATCTGAGCAATCTGGTCGGGCTGCATGTTGTGGCGGAATCATATCCTGTGCTTGATGAAAAAGAACGGAGAAGAAACAAGCGGTATCATCTTTCGGATAACTATTTCGATTTTTATTTCAGGTTTATTTACCCAAATAAATCCGAGTTGATATTAAACGGCCAGATCACTGGTTTCCATTCGGATTACAATCGTTATCTCGGAAAAGTTTTCGAGAAATTTTCAAAAGAGTTCATTGAAGAACGTGTCGAGATGCTGCCGTTCAGATTTTCAAGGATAGGCAGATGGTGGCATAAGGAGACAGAGATTGATCTTGTTGCATTGAACGAGATGGACAAAGAGATTCTTTTTGTGGAGTGTAAATGGCGTAATCTCGATTACAGAAGCGCAATTAAGATCATAGGATCCCTGAAGGAGAAATCAAGGCATTTCCGATGGAATGACGATGAACGAATCGAGTATTTCGGCGTCATGGCGAAGAGTATCCAGGGCAAGGAAGAACTCCGCAGAGGTGGGTTTGTGGCTTTTGACCTGAACGATTCATGATGCCTCTTCTTTTTCGATTTCTGTTCCGCTCTCTGTTCCGATGACCTCGACCAGCCCTACTCGATGCAAGCATCAAGCAGCCCGCCCGCCCTCTCGCCATACTGGTGCGTGTTCTGCGATCGATGTTACCCGGCGTTTGCTCGTGCATGTGAGGAGACGCCGGGGCAAAGGAAGCGTAACAACGATAAAATGATTTAGGGGGGAGCTTTTGGTCGAAAGAGTCCGAGACTCTTTTTACTGGTGATGCTGTGAGCGATCAGCAACGCCACCCCAGCCGCGGTCGTCAATAAGCCTGAAATTCGTAATCCGCCCACAAGACCCGGTTCTACGCCCGGTAAGCACGATCCAACCAGAAGCGCCACCCCCAGTAAAAAGAACAATAATCCGGTAATTAATTTGTGTTCAGGTCTCTCTTGCTTCTCCTCTGGCTTCCATAGTCCCCGGTCTATCAGGTCGAGCTTCTTCTTGTGTTCCAAATAAGTCACGAATGCGTAACATGCAACAGCCGCGATCATTATCAAGACCCAGTCAGTCATACTACGTATCAACGTTGAAGGACGTATTTAAAGTTGATCGTTTCACAATTTCCAATACGAAAAGTTTATTAACATTACCCTTTCGTAACATACCTTTGATGATATCAAAAATAATCTCGACATTTATCATAATTTTGATGATGTCAATAATACTTGCAGCCCCCGCGGCGGCTGACCAGACCTGTGTCAGTCTCAACGCCCCTGAAAGAATGGATGGCAATTTCAGTGTCGCAATAGAGATAACAAGTGTCTACGATCTTGATTCCGGGCAGTTCGATCTTCATTTTGATCCGGCTGTCACGCGCGTCGTGGGTGTCGATGATGGGAATATCGGTGGAACCACCATACCCATAGATAACTGGGCAGTCGTTGACGAAAACAGTATCAGAACACTCTTCAATCTTCCGGGCATCAATGGTGTGTCAGGATCCGGATCGCTTGCAACGATACACTTCGAGACGATAGCACCAGGAGATTGTGTCATGGCGATGTCTAACGGATTGCTCGTCGATACCATGGCAGAGCTGATACCTGCGAACTGGGATGGTGTCGAAGGTGTTGCAACCGAGACCGGAACAGCGATCCCGACAGACACGACTGAACTCAAAACACCAGGATTCGAGGCGTTGTTTACGATAGGCGCCCTTGCAGCAGCAATCTTTGCGTTCAGGAGAGAGGAATAAGGTGGCATCCCGTGATGGCGCAGGAGATAGGACATACTGCTTGCCCAACCGGTTTCTGAATAATTTGGGATTTATTTATTCTGATCAATATGTGTATGACATCTGATCGTTTTACGCTTTCATGCTACGAAAACTTTAAGTAGTAATCCCATGTTGTAACGTGTTGGCGTCAATATTGCAATAACGATGCAAGTAACAGAATGGGATAATGACGGAAGTATAACAATGAAAGTAAGATATATAATCTACTGTGCACTGATAGCTCTTGCAGTGTTCAGTGCACCGGCACCGGCAGACTGTAATATAGTCATAGTCGGCGATGCAAACAGCGATGGCAGGATCACCACAGCGGATTCAATGCTCGCGCTCCGAATGGCGGCAGGAAGCATGCCACCTGATATCGAGCGCGCTGATGTAAATCACGATGGTGATGTCAACTCACTCGATGCGCTCATGATACTCGCGATGGCACAGAAGGCGCAAGTGTATGTCAAT
>JAGGRW010000142.1 GCA_021159385.1 Methanosarcinales archaeon | reverse complement strand
CCCCCTCGGCTCCCGCCCCCATTCCCTGCGTCGGCATGTACAGCGCCATTGCACCGATCAGGATCGCAAGAAGAGCAAGGAACGTGAACTGGATCGCATCCGTCCTGATAACCGCTCTCATGCCCCCGAGCGTCACGTAGATCGAGATTGCGAGTACCATGATCGAGACAGAATATATTGGGTCTATGCCATAAAATACGCTCAATACGTAACTGAACCCCTTGAAATCGGTGACTGCAAAGAGGATCATGACGATCGTGATCGCTATCGCAATGGGCACTCTGAGCAGCGGACCGTACCGAAGCTCGATCAGTTCCGGCTGGGTCAGTGCCGGAAGCTTTCTGATGCGCGGGACGAGAAGCGCGATCGCGGCAAGCGCAAGGATGTTCGGCACAACAAAGATCCAGATCGACCCGACGCCGATTGTGAGAAACATTCCGGTGACGCCGAAGAGTGCTCCTGCGGTGAGCCACGACGCCGCCGCGGACATCCCGACGTTCCCTGCTCCGATCTCCCTTCCTGCGATCCAGAAATCGGTCATCGACCGCTGCTTCTTCGCAAAGTGCCATCCGATCGCTGCCATCACAGCAATATACAATATAAGTAATATTATAAATGTGTACATTCTATCTCACCAACATATATTTCGGGTCCAGGTACTGGAATCGCATGAGGCATCGGATTCGATTGCATATATATCTGTCGTTGGCTATGGCGGATCGGACATTGATGATCGGAGGAGATTCCGGCGGTTGGATGAATGCAAAGTCACTTTCACCCCGCTCTTGGATCGTTGATTTATATATGGGGGGTCAACGTGTGTATCAAGGACTCGCACAGCCCTACACGATTCTGGGCGGAGATGCAGATTCCTTCCCCTCACTTTTTATTTTTTATTTTTTAAGTATCCATAACGACCGCGTATCGATGCTACGCGCTTGCGAGAAGCATCGCGCAATCCGAATGTCTGCGGCACTTCATGGGCATACCTTTATGCCCGGACGTGGTAGTTATAATCTCAATCGATAGACGAGGAACACAGACTATGAAGATGAAATTGATTGGACTTGCACTTCTGACGGTCGCACTTGCCCTGACTGCCGCCCCCAACGCTGCCGGTTTTGCGCAGTATGCCGGACAGGACGTGATCACACCCATGTATCTGGTCGAACTGGACTACCAGGCCGATGGCGATCTTGCGATGGTGAAGGAGACGATCATATTCCGAAACATCGGCGAGGCTAACCATACGGATGGCTTGCGTACCGTCGTCTCCGAGGATTCCGAGATTATGCACGTCCTGAAGATGGGGCATGAGATGAATGTCACGCCGGAGCAGGTTGAGTATGAACGGGACGGGGAGATTCTGCGCTGGGGCGAGGATGGGGGTGTAACGATCGAACCCGGTGCGATGGTCATGTATGCTGTGACCTACACAACCCCGATCCGGGTCGAAGGGACGGTCACAAAGTCAGGCGAGTTCGTGAAGAAGTTCGCATATCCCGCGGTTGTGAACTATCCGATCGGATCGTTGAGGCTGAAGGTCAGAACAGATGCACGCGTCAAATTCACGGACGAAAACGGAAATGTGATAAAACCGGATCGTGTCGACCCCGAAGATGACGGCGGCGTTCTATATTCGTGGACCGAGTCTGTGACGTTCAAGGAATTGCATATCAAGTTGTCACAGCCGTCAAATACGGATAAGTTGATCGGATATGCAGTTGTTGCGATTCTTATCATCTGTGCACTGACTTACCCGATAATACACGTCAGGGTTGCCAAATTGCGGGAAAAGCAGGGTGGTGCGAAGATCTCGTGTGCCAGATGCTCGGTCTGTGATGATGGTGGCAGGAGTGGTGGCGAGAATGGTGGCAAGAGTAGCTGCGAGGGTGCTGATAAGCGGGAGCGGGCTGGCGATTGGGATGAGATGGATGAGATCATCGTTGAGGTCACCCAGTCAAAAGAGGCGCTGACACGGGAGAAGAACGCGATCCTCTCTGTTCTGAATAAGCTGGAAGATGATTATAAGAAAGGCGAGGTTGCAGACGACGATTACAAACGATTGACCTCGAAATACGAGAAGAAGGCGATCGAGATCATGAAACAGATGGATCGGTTGTGAGGTCTCTTTAGAAAGACCCACAGACCTATACGATTTCAATTTTTCAACAATCCCCTCAATACAACTCCACAATCATCTTTCTTCTCGAAAGAGGCGTCACGATTGCCTTGCCTTTCTTTGTGATCTCCATGACTCTGAGGACATCCTTTGGAAAGTACACCCCGAGTTTTCCTGCCCCTACCGTTGATATCCCGCACTCGTATCCGCCAGCGGTTTTGTTTCCGGTGTGCTCATCGATGATCTTCGATGAATCCGAATCAAATGCAAAATCCCCGCAGTTTGAGCATCGGATTCCCGTCAAATTCGGAATTACGATTCGTTCGCCAGTCAAAACCACTTCGAATGCAAGATCATCCACAAAGCTCACTGATCCGGAGCCGCATACGTGACAGGTTGCATCAACGACGTTCTCTATGGGTGATCCACGTCTGCCTGCGCGTCTTTTTGCAATCTCGATATTCGTTTCCGTAACCATCTCTTGTGTTATGGTGGGACTATCAGCCGCTTTCGGCACATCTTCATTTTTTGGGTTCATATTCTTCGTTTTTTGCATCATTTCTCGTCGAACGCTGTTATCACCCTCACAAAACTACCGGCATCGGTTTCCTGGACTTCAAATACGATGCGGACAAGTCTTGGCGGATAATTCATTCGAGACCATAATATATATCGTCCGCCCGTTTCCCGCGAAGGAGCAGTCTAATCAAATCCCCCCCAAAGTCCCCCGCCTCCGAACCTTTAATTACATCAGGCAGCGAGAACTGAAGTGATGGATATCACATGCGATCTCATCAAGTTCAGAAGTAAAGGGTGGATCTATGTCGGAGGATCGCGGACGTGTCTCACCGACATCGAGCACGGCTTTTACGGGATCAGGAAGTCAGTCGAGGAACTCATTGGTCCTGTTGCGGGAACCGTATACTACAATGCCGCAATCGAGGGCGGCATCGCATACATCAACGGAGCTCTGGCGGCAGGCACAATCTCGCAGTCAGAGCAGGGCTTCAGAGATGCTGTGGACACCTACGCGGAGCTTGGGTTCGGAGGTTTTGTCGTCGAAGAGGTCGATTGTGCGCGTGCGAGAGCCGTTGTCACAAGCGCGGACGCATTCGAGGGGTGGGCGTGGAAGAAGAACAATGATGTGTCGAAGGCATGTTACTATTCGTCCGGAATCCTCGCGGGTTATATGAGGGCGCTTACCGGAAGAGAGGATGTGGAGTGTGTCGAGACGGAATGCATTGCAGAGGGCGCGGACGCATGTGTCTTCGTTGTTGCACCGAAGAAGGAGTTGATCGAGGAGGGGCTGATGGTATGATCGGAGTTTGCTAGTATCTGCGTGCGTGTAATCTCGTGTGATCTGCGTGTGGTTGCAGACGCTCATATTTATGTACTCGCCCGTCAAAGTCGCAAACCAAATGTAAACAGAGGATTTTGGATGACTGGCGGAAACAAGATCGAGTATATGCATCGCACCTTCATGGGCCTGGGAGCAGCGATATCAGAACTCTTCGGAAAGTCGAGTCAGGAGCAGACCAATCTTTTCACTTCATACATCGGCACGGAGATCGGCAAACTCCTCCTTGCGAAGGAGCTTGTGGATAGGAGCACGCCGATAAAGGAGTTGATCGAGATCATATCAGACGAACTTGAGTTCGGAGGCGAGCATGAGATTACAAAAAGCGGTGACGCGATCACGCTCAGGATACGTAAGTGCAACATCTGCCCGGTAAAGATCGGAGGTGCCGCTTTTGAGGGTACCGTGTGCCCGATTCCCGGGATTATGCGAGGTGCCATAGATTTTGTGAAGGGGACCCGAGGAGAAGGCTATGCAAAGCTAAACCCCGGAGAGGAATGCAAGATAGTAGAAAAGGCGAGATGATAAGATAATGACGGAAGAATGGCAGAAAGAGAAGGTAAATTATATCGTTTACAACGCGATCTCATACGCATTCGAGAGGGCTGTTAAGGCGACGCTAGGGGCTGGGGCACCGATTATGCAGACCGCGATGGTTCCGCTCGTTGGCGTTGATCTGGTCGCTGCCACCGAAAAGGAGCTTGGAATCACGTTTGAAGCAGGAAAACCTCTGCATAAGTTCATGGCAGACCTTGCAACGATGCTCGTCGGACTCGGCGTCGCTGATGAGATACGCTGCACCCCGGAATCCGGTGGAAACGGCGGCAGCATGGTTCAGTGTCGCGTCAAAAATTGCATCAACACGCTCGCTCTCAAGTACCTGCGTGAGAAGGGGATCGAGTCGTGTGTCCTCTGTCCGCCCGGCTTTTATGCGGCATCGGCAGCCAGAAAGGTTTTTGGGGATGAGTTTCAAATACGGATAACGAATACGACAGCAGAACTCGGGGACTGTGTGGTGACCTTCGAGCTTGTTGAGTAAGACTGTAGGTGGGCAAATGGCTGAGACCAAGAAAGAGAAACTGGACAAGATCCTTGCCAGATTCGGTGAAGTCGGGCAGATCAAGGCGGCTGGCATCGTGAGCAAGGAGGGCTTGCTGATAACGGCTCGCATGACGCCTGAAATGAACGAGCGGATCGTTGCAGCGCTCTGTTCTACGATTATGGCGAGCGCAGAGACCGCGAGCTCGCAGATGGGCACTGGATCTGTGAGCGAGATCCATGTGAAGACCGAACAGGGGACGATACTGCTCCAGCCAGCCGGCGAAAAGGCGATCATGATCGCGCTGGCGGAATCCGGCGCTCAGCTTGGGTTGATCATGATGGAGATCGAGACGAGAGCGCGGCAGGTGCAGGAGATCCTCGAAGAGGTGTGATATGGCGGTTACGACCGATGGACTGCGCAAGACCCATATTCCGATGCTTGATGAGCTGCTCGGCGGAGGAATGCCAGAAGGGACGTCAATTCTATTCACAGCGATGCCGGGTGTTGCGTCCGATGTTTTTGGCTATCAGATCGCAGCCGAGCGCATGAAGAACGATGGGGATCTATGCCTCATCTACACGAACACAAAGGCTCCTGTTGAGATTGAACACACATTCCAGAGGTATGGCTGGGACCTGCGGAAATCCCTGGACACGGAGCGGGCGTTCTTCATCGACTCCATCTCCCCGATGATGGGGGTGCCGGCAATCGGCAAATATGTGGTCAACGACTTAAAAGATAGCGAGAATGTGGTCAAGAACGCGATCCCTGATGTTGCGGGCGGTACTGCCGTAATCGAAGATGTTGCAACGCTTCTTGACACGATAGGCGTTGACCAGACCTTCGACCTGATCCGGCAGCTGAACGAGGCGGCGCGGGCAAACGATGTGAATATACTCTACCTCTTCACGAGGTGGAACTACGAGGAAGCGATGATCGAGAGACTCTCCGGGATCGTTGACTGCGAGGTCAAGCTCTTCAGCATCGAGGAGAAGGTGATCTACCGTCAGGTCTTCGCGGTCGCAAAATCGAACTGGGTCAAGACGTCGAAGATCAAGATATTCTTCGAGGTGATGGAACCGGGAGGCGTTCGGGTCTTCATCCCGAAGGTGCTTGTGACAGGACCCTACAATGCAGGAAAGACCACGTTCACGCACGCAATCGCACCAAACACTGTTTCAGTTGAGAGGCAGACTTATGAACTATTTCCGACGACTGTGGGGCTTGATATCGGGCACATCGACTACAAAGGGTTCTCTGCCGATGTCTTCGGAACCCCTGGTCAGGAGCGATTCGATCTCCTGCTCGAGCCGCTGGGAAGAGAGGCGATCGGCACCTTCATCGTGGTCGATTCGACGAAGCCTGAGACGTTTGTGCGGGCGAAGGAGATGATCCGGATGTGCCGCACCGAGGCGATCCCGAAGGTGATAATCGCAAACAAAAGTGACCTTCCGAATGCGTTATCACCTGAAGAGATCAATAAGAAGATGGCGCTCTGGGAGGATGTCTCCATCGTTCCCGTTTCTGCGATGAATAAAGACGGGCTCGATCAGGCACTGGATACTCTATTCAACCTCATTTACCGAGTATGATTCCAAAAATAGCGTCGGGGATTTCTGGATTGGACGAGCTTACAGGCGGGCTTCCTGATAACACGATGACGCTTGTGTACGGTCCGCCAAAGACCGGAAAGTCCATATTCTGCTACCAGTTTCTGCGCCAATCAGTAGCAGAAGACGATCTCTGCATGTATTTGATGACTGACTACAACCTGTCCCAGCTCGAAGCACAGATGATGGCGTTTGACTGGTTCATCGCCGAGTATATCGCAAAAAAGAAGCTGTACGTGATCGATACGGCGTCAGGCTCGGTTGGTGCGACGCAGAAGGAGATGAAGAATATGATGATCTCGTTTCCGCAGAACCCGACCGACATCGTGAGCAAGGTCATCCAGGAGCTGCAATCCATCTATCAGGAGACGCAGCGGTTCAGATCGGTTCTGGACTCATCGACGACACTCTTTGCGTTCAACTCGCCGATTCTGATGATTCGTGTGCTGAAGTCGTACACGATGCGGATCAAGATGGCTGGCGGAACCGGCATAATCACGTACACGGAAGGCGCAGCCGAGCCGCAGATCGAGACGATGCTAAAAGCGACCGTGGACAACATCATCCATCTCGACGGCGAGGAGATGACGATTGAGGCGATGGCTGGGCTCAAGCACACGGATATTGGGTATCAGATAACAGACGCCGGGATTGCGGTTGGGTGACCGCGGTGCTAGGGACGTTTGCGGTGGGTCAGTCCACCCACCGACGAAGCATCTCCGCCTGCCCGACTCTCGATCTACGCGCCAGCCTGCGCAGCACACCCTGAACGCCTGTTCCGTATTGTGCAGCCTTCTTCGGTGCCCACACCAGTTCGGGCGGAAGATATTGCTCTGAGACCTTCCGCAGGATGTATTTTCTCGTGTATTCGCTCCTCTCGCTCCTCTCGCCTCCTTCTCTTCGCATCTTGAGCCCGGCGTCGATACGGCATGCAGCAGCAACCACATCGGGGCTGAAGATCGGTGTGCAGAGCGTGACATCAAACAGTTTCGCGACCGCCGTGTCCCGTTTGATCTGATCAGGGAGTGCAAGCAGATCCTTTTCGAGGACACGTTTCAGATCGTCAATCCCGCAATCAAACGCACTCTCATAACGCTTGTATCCGGCAAAGAGTTCGTCTGCGCCCTGCCCGGTCAGTAGCAGTCCGGTTCCATGTTTGTGCGCACATTGCGCCACGAGGTACATGCAGACCCCGACCCCCGCAACAACCGGATTCGTGCTCCGTGTCGCACGCAGCACCAACGGGATCGCGGACTCGATCGCCTCTTCGGTGCACTCGCATACTCTCAACCGATCAGAAAGCCCGAGCAGGGCTGCTGCCCTGCGTGCACTCCGCACGTCGTGGGAATCCGAAATCCCGACCGTGTACAGTTCGATATCAGGGTCTACCGATTGCGCAATCGCAGCAATGAGCGAACTATCGATTCCGCCTGAGAATGCGACGCCTGCGTGCCCTGTACGCCCCGCGTGTGCTGTGCGCCGCTGCCCCAATATACACGACCGCACAGCGTCTTCGATGCAGATTCTGAGTCTGCGAACTGTTTCCACTTCAATCTCAACTCCAGTCCCAACTTCGATTTCCACTGCCGTCTTCGCATCACTTGCGCCCATTCCTGCCCCCCTCCCTGATCTCGCCCGCGACCCCGCTCACAACCCTGATCGTGTTCATCCAGTGGACGCTTTCCCCGCAAACGTCAAAGCCGGAACTGCGCATCATCAAAACTAGATCTCTCCTGATGAAATCCCTTGCAGTCGCGCCCTCCACAAGCATCCAGACGTTGAACAGAAGCCCGACCAGCGCGTTTTTGGGACGTGCGTAATCGAGAACGGTTATCCTGCCGCCGGCTGTAAGCACCCTTGCGATCTCGCGCAGCACATTCATCCGAACGGAATAAGGCATCTCGTGCAAGCCGAATGTTATGCATACGCGGTCGAAGTACCCATCCGGGTACGGGATCTCTTCGGCGTTCGCGATTTCGAAGTCCATATTCTCTTTTCTCTTCCTTTCCGCTTTTTTCAGCATATTTTCTGAGAGATCGATGCCGATCACCTCCCCGCAACTCCCGACCGCCTCTGCAATCATTGCGCACAGTGTCCCGGTCCCGCAGCAGACGTCCAGAACCTTTTGATCCGGATTTAGCTCCATTTCATCGATTGTGATCCTTCTCAGCTCCTGTTCCCCACCGAAGAATGATGATATGAATCTGACAAGAATATCGTATATGAATGCGATTCTGTTACAATCCTCTCGATAATGTTTTGGTTTTCTCATATTCGGGATTGTGTTCCCGCAAGATATATAACCTGACATTGTCAGCGTCATCAGGGCAGATCAAAGGTGGCAAAACAATTTAAATATAAAGAAATCATAAGTAGTAATCACTAACATGCATGAGGGATGGTAATGGCGAAGATATTCGCAAAAAATTTGTCAAAGAAGAACGTTGTGAGCAGCGACGGTTCGGTGCTCGGTGTGCTGTACAATATCGTGATGGACGCCCCTACCGGGGATCTGATCGATCTTGTGGTGAAACCTGACATGTCGATTGATAAGAGCCGGTATAAACCGGAAGGGAACTACATACTGGTTCCTTTCAGCTCGGTTCGTGCTGTCCGGGATTTTATCGTCGTGGACAAGAATGAAGCGATGATGAGTTAAGTCAATCCGACATGCGATGACGCAAATGATGCACACAGAGACGCTGAAAACGATACGGAAGCTGATGCTTCTGACCTACGTGTTTCTTACGGCAGCATTCATCATATTTGGCATACTTGTTCTGTTTACAGTCCTGAACTTAAATCAGGTAAGTGCAAACGCCTTAAACGAGTATTTCGATGAGATGGGCTGGGCAGCTATCGTGCTGATATGGACGCTCATCGTCGGATACGTCGTGACCTATGCTGTTGCCCCATCTGTTGTTCTCAGAATCTTTTACACGGATACGGAGCTTCGGGAGGAGTCTCTTAGCAAAAAAAGCCAGATGGCGCAGCTCGAAGAGTACACCAACACCCTTGTTACTGTTATGAAGCAGTGCTACGAGATCGCGGAACGGTGCAGCGAGTCTGCTCTTGAGTGTGGAGTTTCCGCAGGCGAGAGCAGGACTGCGACAGGCAAACTGGAGAATGAGGTTCGCGGGCTTTCGCAGGCTACCGAAAAGGCGTACGAGATCGTTGGCACGTTGGATGAAGTGAACGGCGTACTTGGCGCGAAGGTGGAGGAGTTGAACGCGTACACAATATCGCTTGACAAAGCCCTCGTCAATCTTGCGACCAACCGCGAGAAGGTGCTCGACGAAGCGCTCCAGCCAGTGAAAAACAGCCTCATTGCGCTCCGAAAAGAGAACGTGCAGTTGCACAAGACCCTGACTGATATGATCGGATCGCTCGAGGACGCTGATGCGGATCTGCACGATTTCATGCTCGAACTGGTACACGGCATCTCATCTGCCTACCGCACGCACGAGGACCGGAAGCGGGTGACGTGAACCCTGTGGTGCGGTTGGGCTGGTGAGGTTCCTGGATCTGGCAGACGCTTGGTATGTGAAAGTCCCGAAAACAGTGGCGGTAGCTACAATTTTGAAAACCACTTTTTCATGGTATATGCTATAACGTCCAGTTATTCTACGCACCATTTTCATTTAGGTATATAGGTTTAACGGATAAGGGGGGCTGTCACATTACGTGGTGTTTGCTCAAAACTCTGGTTTTCCGGATATCTAAAACCCGAAGCAGTCAGCACCAGACTCGAATCGACAACACCTCCAAAACCACGCCAGCACCACGTGGCGTGACAGCCCCGGGGAAAACTCCAAAAACCTTTTATTGATCGAGGGTAAATAATGCAATTGGGTGAGGGT
>JAGGRW010000215.1 GCA_021159385.1 Methanosarcinales archaeon | reverse complement strand
TCATGCATGCTTCAGGTCTTCTCGCCTCCTCTACTGAGAAACTGTGCCTCGTATGACAGCTGTCACATCCCACCACGCCATAGTGGTACTCGTCCCAGCCAGTCTCATCCTTCGCTCCCATCTTGTGGCAGCCTCCGCAGCCCTTCTGACCCTCCATCAATTCTTTTGGCTGGTCTTTCGTCGTCGGCATCACCTGAAACGCAGTCCACGCAAGGCTGTGCTTTCCGCCCATGTACTGGGAATCCTGCTCCGCATGGCATGCACCGCACGTCTCATGTGTCGGCATCTTCACCTTATCAACGGTATCAGCCGAAGTGTGTGCGAATCCATGACAGCTTGAGCAATCGACGTCATCGCCCATAGCCCCGCTCTTGAAATCCTCAACGATCTCAGGGGTGATGATGCTGTGACATTCTACACAAACTGATGCCGCTGCTGATCCCATACAAGCGAGGATCAGAAGTGTTGAAATCACCAGTGACCTCATAGCCACCGATGCAAAGTGTTGTTTCATGTTTTTAGCCTCCATAGTCTTATTAATCCGTTAATCTATCGATCGCTTGATCCATTGATCCCGATCATTTGTTCGAGCACGCTCACGTCGGGGTTCTCCTCGCCGAACTTCCTGGCAAGTTCCGCCAGCACCTCGCCCCTATCCATTCCCTCATGCTCAAGCCTCTTTATCAACTGATATGCTGCAAAGAGCGGTGATGGGCTGATCTCTGACGCAAAGTTGCCGACGCCCTGATTCCAGACAAAGAGTGTGAATAGTTCGTCAAGTTCGGAAACAGTAACGCCCGCATAGTACGCCTTCACAAGTTCCCGCGTCGCCTGACGAAGGCGACCTGCACCGACACCGTTTGCAAGCGAGAGCAGGTATCTGGTCTTATTGTCGATAGCAGGGTCTTCCTTCTTCCAGACGAGCTGCCAGAACTGCGATACGATCTTACCGAGTGCTTTGTCGGTTTTACCGATATTGGCGAGAGCTGCAGGGTGTAGTGGCATCGTCATGCTGCCTGCTGCCTCTTTTACCTCTCTTCGGTAGAAATACGCCCGGTATTCGTTATCCGAGACTTTCTCGGTACTGTGCTCAAAGCCAATGTCTTCCAGAGTGGAATAGAGCGGGATCGGCTCGAAACTCTGAATCACGCAAATTCCACCACCTTCAGCAACTTCTTTGGCTTTCGTAAGAACCGCTGACAGGAAATTGCCTGCAAGTCCTCTGCCGTCCAGCACTTCATAAGATTCCTTCTCATCGGTCCATTTGGTCATGGATACCACCGTTATAAGCGTAAACCTTTCAATTGTTTACTGATACAGTGATGTGCATTGCGAGTATATAACATTATGGTACGGAAATCGTCCATAAATCACGTCGAGAGTGCGAAAATCGATGTGGTGATGCGCAATAATTGATGGGCAATCAAACCGGCAGAAAATCAAAAGCTGTGGGCATCCACCCGGATGCCGCGCGATTCATCATGCGGTAGTCGGCTTTATATCGCAGGAAGTCCAATATTTCGAGAGGTGACACAAGATGCTGTACACAAATCTGAAACATCTGGAAACGGAACAAGAAGTCATGGAAGCTGTGGAAAACAATGAAAATGTCATGATTTGCTGTGGCAGAATGGGACCAATGTGCCTCCCGGTCTATGCTATTATGGAAGAACTGGAACCGATATATCCGCATATCACATTCTATGACCAGGATTTTGACATCCCTGCGGCAAACTTTATCAAAAATTTGCCTGGCTGTGCATCGTTCATGGGACTGCCGTTCACAGTGTATTTCAAGAATGGAAAAGTCGTAGCAGCCACAAGCAGCATACAAAACAAGGACCAGGTGACGAAAATCCTGGACATGGAATTGGGCAAGTAATCGGGAGAAGATTGGCTCCGGAGCTGATTATTGGCAGATGGTAAGTTGGTTGCCAGAGTCACAGGCTCTGCACTTGAGTCGGGGGGGTCGTTGATTACATGTATTTCGGGGTCGTTTAAAACCAGCTGCCCCCCCGCACCCCCCGGATCCAGTGAATTGGACACGGGAACCGAAACCGGAACCGCAGATGGTGGTTGCAGAGAAGATCGGTAATGGACACGAACCTGCGATATCCCTCCACACCGGAGCGCACCTCGATGATATTTCCAAGCGGCGCCTCGACCCTGCCCGAGACGTAGACTGCCCCTGCGACCATACCCAATCCCGCTTCGGCTCCCACGTTCCCGTCTACAAAGATATGAAACGCGGTTCCAGTTCCAATTCTGCCGGTGCCGCCCAGGTGCCGGATATCCGCACCCATGCCCTGTGCGAGACGCTCTCCCACATCACCCATTATGCGAACCTCTGTTTCCGTTTTAAGCGCACCCACTACGTCGCGATATGTGTATTCTGTGCCGTTCTGGTGGGGATCGGATCGGGGCGTCCGGGTCAAGCTGGCGGTTGTGCCAGCAGAAATTAAACGTGTAATCACAGAGATTGTCCACCCTTGCGAGTAACTCGATCCTAATTACGGTATCACCCGTGTATCTTCAAATAATTCCTTTGTATCGCCCCATTTATCATTCATTGCTCGTGAATTCACATACATCGCTCTTTTCAGGGTTCTTGTGGGTTCTCGCGTAAACCTTTTAATGGTTCACGGTCACAGTGATATACATTGCGAGTATATAACATTGTGGTACGTAAATCGTCCATAAATCCCGGCAAAAATACGAAAATCGATATGGTGGTATGCAAATGATTGACGAAAGAGATATGTTGATAATAGACATACTTCAGGAGAACGCACGCACACCGTACACCGAGATCGCTGCGAGACTCGGCGTCGGCGAATCCGCGATACGAAAGCGCGTCAAGGCGCTCGAGGAAGCGGGAGTCATAGAGAGTTACACCATCGTTGTCAACCCTGCCAAACTCGGATACAACTCGGTCTCCCTCGTCGGTCTCGATGTTGAGCCAACCCACTTTCTTGACGTTGCGATCCGAATGACGGAATTTCCGGAGGTGAAATTCGTTGCAACTTCAACAGGAGATCACATGATCATGACCGAAATCTGGCTTAAGGATGGGAGGGCGTTGGGAGAGTTCATCGCTGAGAAGATCGGGAGACTGGAGGGGGTGCACAGGGTGTGCCCTGCGGTCATCATGGAGAAGTTGAAGGCGCGCTGATATCTATTCTCTCTGCACTACCGGGTATGTTGTATGGCATCGGTCGCTCTTGTGTTCATGGTCCGATTGACCATTACAACATAATTCCTGTTTATCCTCCGTTCGTTGCTCATAGATGCCGCCTCAACGATTGCGTAACCCTTTTAATAGTCTACTGTCAGAATGATATGTATTGCGAGTATATGACAGTATGGCACGGAAATCGTCCATAAATCCAGGTAACAGTACGAAAATCAATATGGTGATATGTAAATGATTGACGAAAGAGATATGAAGATTATAGACATGCTTCGTGAGAACGCACGCACACCGCACACCGAGATCGCAGCAAGACTCGGCGTCGGTGAATCCACGATACGAAACCGTGTGCGTGCGCTCGAGGAAGATGGGGTCATCAAGCAGTACACGGTCATAACCGATCCGGCAAAGCTCGGGTATAACTCAGTCGCACTCGTTGGAATCGATGTCGAGCCCGAACATCTTCTCGATGTTGCGATGCGGATGAGCGAGTTTTCCGAGGTGAAGTTCGTTGCGACCTCAGCAGGAGATCACATGATCATGACCGAGGTGTGGCTTGAGGATGGGGGTGCGCTCAGGAGCTTCATTGCTGAGAAGATCAGGAAGCTCCCTGGTGTGAAGAGCGTGTCGCCGACTGTGATCATGGATAACTGGAAGGTGCGCAGCGGGTATCTGCTGCCGTGAATGTGAATTAAGAGACGTACTATTATGGGAAAAGAAATAAAAATATGGTACGATAAAGAAGGAGATTACCTTGAAGTCATCTTTGATCGGAAAGCGGGGTACTTCAAGGAGACCGAGAACGATTCTGTGATGAAAAAAGTCGACGAAGCTGGAAACATCATCGGGTTTTCCATCCTGAAGGTGAGTGCACTCAAGGGGCAAAAACCACTTTCAGTCGGTCTCGCAGGTCAAATCGCCTGACCGGCTGGTCTCACGCCTTCAACACTTCGCAAGCCAATGAAACTGCTGATCCTGTACGGAGGAAACTTCGGGGAACGAGTGATACGAAACCTTGTAAACGACTCCGAATTCTGCAAATCCTGCGATCCGCTCTGCACACACTGCAAGTATGAGAGGTATTGCTACGCAGAAAGTATCATCGGAACAATAAGATTCCCGGCACCAGAGATGCTGCCTGATTTCATCGACGACCCTGCCCCCTACATCCCGGTGCTGCCATCCGCGGATATCATGATCGCAACAGAGATTCATCCCGACATACTGATGGAACTGCCACCACGGCTGAATGACGCTGGAATCAAGGGCTTGATCGTTCCTGTCGAGCAGTCAAGAGAGGTCTCAACAGGTCTCGCGAAACAGGTGGGAGGGATGTGCGGCGATCTCGGGATAGAATCCGCATTCCCAAAGCCGTTCTGCTCGCTTAACCGGGAAGAAGGGATCATCGGAAGATTTGTTTCCGAGTTCGGGATTGGAATCCCGGTTCTCGAGATCAATGTTGCGAACGGGGTTATTTCAGCAGTCACGGTCAAAAAAAGCGCACCCTGCGGATCGACATGGTTTGTTGCGAAGAAACTGATCGGAGCGCCTGCAGACTCACAGCAGGATATTCGCGATATCATTGCTGAGGCGCATCACTCGTACCCCTGCACCGCGGACATGACAGTGGATCGGGAACTCGGGGACACGATCCTGCACCGGGCGGGGTATCTGATCAGAAGTGCGGTCGAGGACGCGCTGGAACCCGAGATGATGTCCTGATCCTCAAGCCCACTTCGTTCCGAAACTATTAATCACCATGCGGTCACGGTAGTTCCATGCACAACAGAAAGGTGATAATAAAATGGTAGATATTGTAGAAGCACTGGTTCCCGGCGGAAAAGCGACTGCAGGACCGCCGCTTGGTCCGTCGCTCGGACCGCTTGGCATAAACATCAAGCAGGTCGTCGATGATATCAATAATGCAACAAAGGAATTTGACGGCATGCAGGTACCGGTCAAGGTGATCGTTGACACCGATAAGACCGTGACGATCGAGGTCGGGATACCGCCGACTGCATCGCTGATTTTAAAGGAGCTCGGGATTGAAAAGGGGTCAGGCGAAGATGAAATCGTCGGAAATCTCACAATCGATCAGGTACTACGGGTTGCACGCATGAAAAAGGAAGGTATCCTCTCCTACGCGCCGAAGAGTGCGGCAAAGGAGATCATCGGTACGTGCGTGCCGATGGGGATAACCGTTGAAGGGATGCCGCCGAAGGAAGCGCAGAAAGCGATCACACGCGGCGAACTCGAGATACCGGATGAGTGGTGACTACTCTTCGATACCATTGATACTTGCGACTGCGCAGAAAGTCATAAGCGAAGGTCTGATCTGCGATAACTGTCTCGGGCGGCAGTTTGCAAAGCTCTCAACAGGTCTTACGAACAGAGACCGGGGCGCTGCGATCCGACTGGTGCTTGCGATGGCTGCGGATGTGGATGCGGGCGCTTTCACGGGTGCGGCGGCGGATGGCGCGGACAACACGGTGCACCAGACTTTTTGCGGCGACCTGCGCCTGCCTGAGCGTTGCTGGGTCTGCAACGGACTATTTGAGGATGAGGCGCTTGACCTGTGGGCGTCAAGAGCGCTCTCTATTCTTGAGACAATCGAATACGAGACGTTTCTCGTCGGAACAAGGTTGAGCGGGCTCCTTTCCGAGAACGAAGAACTCCTGTGGGAGGTTGTCGGGACCGATTACGCAGAGCCACTGAAATCAGAGGTCAACCGCGAGGTCGGAAAACGCATAGCAAGCAGGACTGGAAAAGAGGTGAATTTCACGGAACCGGATGTTCTTCTCCTGCTCGACCTTGCGCGGGAGACTGTGGGGTCGCGGATCAAACCAACGTACATCTACGGGCGGTATCAGAAACTGGTGCGCGGCATCCCGCAGACGAGGTGGTACTGCCGTGAGTGCAGAGGTGCCGGGTGCAAGCTGTGCAATTTCACAGGGCAGATCGCTTCTGAGTCTGTGGAGGAGTTGATCGCGGTAAGAGCCGTTGAGGCAGCACGCGCTGCCGGCGCCAAATTTCACGGCGCAGGAAGGGAGGACGCTGATGCGCGGATGCTTGGGGATGGAAGACCGTTCGTACTCGAACTGATCGAACCAAGGAAGCGGACACTTGATCTCAGCACACTTGCGTCGGAGATAAACGCATACTGCAAGGAGAAGGTCGTGGTATCCGATCTCCGTTTCGTTGATCGCAAGACTGTTGGGGAACTGAAGTCGGGGCGGCACGACAAAGTGTATCTCGCAACGATTGCGTGTGCCGGCGTTGATCGCGACACACTGGCATGGGGGTTGGGTGACATAACCTGCACGATCCAGCAGCGGACGCCGTCACGGGTCGTGCACCGGAGAGCAGATCTCGTGCGAAAGCGTCGCGTGTATGCAGCCGCGCTCGAATCGTTCTCTGACTCTGACGGCTCTGCTGTCATCAGAATCGAGTGCGAGGCAGGGCTGTATGTGAAGGAACTGATCTCGGGGGACTCTGGCAGGACTGTGCCGAGTCTGGCTGAGGTGGTTGGCAGTGATGTGACGGTCACCGCACTGGACGTGGTTGCTGTTCTGGAGAAGGTGTAGGGTGGGGCGACTGCACTGTACTGACTCTGACCGCGTTACCCCCCGACGCGCTCACAATCCTGCAAGGCAGTACGACTCAATGGCTCAGCTTCCGCACCGCGCGCAGATCGACAGCGACCCCCCTCTCTGATCCGACCATCTCCGGTCCGCTCATAATCGCTTGACCCACTCCGAACGCCAGATTCCCCTCCACGATCACCTCATCCATCGGTCTGATCTGTGGGTCGGCAGCGATCACGCCTGGCGCAAGAACGGAACTCTTTGGTATGAAATCGTCGATTGAAACCCTGTAAATCCGGGGCGGTATTCTGGCGGCGCCCTCAAGCGTCAGCGCGAGCGTCCCGTATCGCGTGGAGGATGCGATCTCTTTGCCGTTTCTGTCCGCAAATATCCTGAATCCGACCCCGGAGCGGCTGGATCGGCGGGATCTGCCGGAACGCATCTGTGCGCTCTCTGTTATCAGTTCCGCTCCGACGCCGCGTCCGAACTGGTAGTCGGCAATCGCCCGAGCCATCGCAAGACCCGGCTTTCTCTTCCTTCTGCGCGGCTCTGACGACTCCGATGACGTTGACCGCTCCGACGAAACGTCTATGGCTGCGGCAACCGATTCCCGCAAGCAGTCGAGCGATTCGGCAGATGTCGGGTCGCCGGTTGCGGAGACGGAATACACGATTTCGATTCCCAGATCGCGCTCAACGATTTTGCAGACATCTGCAAACCCGCCGCTCAGATGCGCTATCACCGTCCGGTACGGATGCCTCCGTAGGTACCTGCCGAGGCACGCAGCCACCCACGCGGTCTCGTCCATGCTCCACTCGCCTGTGACCGCGATGTCGTAGTGGGCGGCGGGATACGTGCGCTCGAGTTCCCGCGGAACGACACCGAGAGGTGATGTCAGCACAACCTCGTGGATCTGCGACCGGTACCCGCGCAGCGCGTCGATGAATCCCGCGTGTGACTTTGAGAGCGAGTACGGCTTTCTCGCCGAGCACGGGAGGATCACGAGCGTATCGGCATCAGGCGGGGTGAACCTCGAGATCACCCGCTCGGCAAATCTCGTGACCTCGACGCGGTTCTGCGATTCAGCGGTGTTTGCGATGAGAGTTCCTTTCCTAACCATTGGCGTCCGCTCCTCGAGATACGTGTGCTCACAATCGAGCAACCTGAGAACCGCTGTCAGATATGGTCGGGATCGACATTGTTTCTCCACATACTCACGCAATCGCCCATCCCGGATGCACTCGCGCACAACTCGCATCTCCTCTCCGAGTTTGGTGGTGTTATGCTCTGCAAGCAGTCGGAAACGAGTATGTCCTTCTAATCTTCGCAGTTCTTCCGGCGTTCCCGACTTCGTGCATACTGCACATGCGCACGGGAATTCGCGTAGACGATCGATCGATTTTTCACCTTCTCTGGTCAGATACACCCCCTGATACCCTTTCAGGATTGCGGCGGTGTCATCAACGAGATCGATTCCGAGATAGACGAGAAGAGAGAGATTCTCTGGAGTTGCGATGCCGGGCGCATAAATCGCTGTGTCAGGCTGGGTGTTTCTCTTCAGTTTCAAAACGGTATCGACGAGCAGCCTCGCCCGATCTTCGAGCATGGCTGCCGCACCGATTACGTAGAGATCGCGGCGGTCTGGCACATCGGTCTGCGCCGGGTGAATCACCTCGCCCAGTGCGCCTTCGTGGTGGTTGTTGTGGAACTGCGGGAGTTGGGGCGGGGAAACGCGGCGGTCTGTTGGTTCCGGCGCCGTGTACGCGTGCAGTGGCAGCGATCGGTGCGGCAGTATCAGCAGTTTGCCATGCGCCGGGTGTGGGCGGTCACGGTCGTGGTCGCGAGTGTGAGCGTGAGCGATTGCGCGATCGTCCCAGACGCACCCGGAATCGATGATGCTGCCCCTGTTCTGTCGGAGCAGAACCGAGCTTATGACTGCTGGTGTTGCGATTCGCTGATCCAGCATCAATCTGCCGATCCGTGCAGCGCAATCTCTCTCGGTTATCTCGAAATATCGGGTCATCTTCGGAGTTCTGTCGGTGTCAGGTATAACTGTATGTCTGGTCTTGCAGAGCAGGTGGTGGGGCGGGGGGTGGGGTTAAGGTGGAATTGCCCTTGATTTTATCGCTGGAAATCAAATACGGACTAAATCTGCGCCCCATGACCCGGGCGTGTTTCGGACTCGCTGCTCGCCTCCATCATCTTTTTATCCGTGCACGACATTGATTGTAACGATGTACCCTTTCGTAGATGTCATCTCAGGACTTGAAAAGCGATCCCGCAGGCATCGGGTTTACAGAGCGTTGTTGAACTGTATCGCATTCTTTCTGCTTGGTTACGCCCTGCTTCTGTACATCAGCGCTCCGGTCATCTTTGCACGGTACGGCTCGTACGACTTTGTGCTCTTCGACTACCCGGTGCGCATGAAGCTGCTCGGAACCATAGCAATCGCGCTCGTGCCTGCGATCATTCTCACGATCCTCCTCCGCAGAAAACCGATAAACATAATCAAACGAATCGAAGCCAGATACCCGGCGTTCAAGGATCGGCTGCCCACTGCCTACGACAACAGGGGTGCGGGCGGAATCATTGCGAGCGATCTTTTGTTGAACGTCTCAAACCACATCAACACAGTCAAAAAATCGGCGATCATCGGAAGGACAGGGCTTCTTCTGCTGGTAGCGGCAATCGCAGGAGAGGCGGTTCTTGTCACATTCATCTCGTCGCCGGATGCGCCCCACCTCTATACACCCGAAGAGGTCGAGGCGATGCTCCCCCCTGTTGATGCCGCGGGAAGGGACGCTGCCATAGACGAGGCGCATTACCAGCAGATCATGACCGAACTCGGGAGTGATTCCGGTGGGGGCGAGGGGAACGCGGATATTTACGGAAAGCCGTCGGTTGCGGTCATCGAGGGCACAAACATCGAACTCGTGATGTTCTCAAACGAAGGCGTCGGGCGCAGTTCCCGCAGGGCTGACGAGGAACTCAGAAAGTTCACTTCAGGAGCTAACTACGCCGCAAATCCGGTATCAGCCGAGACGTACATCGATAAGCTTCCGGAAGAGAACAGGGACGTTATCAGGCAGTATTTTGTGAGGATGGCTGAGATCGAGTAGGGTAGTTTGGTGGTCGGGCAGTCGGGCAGTTGACGTTAACTCGCTCCTGATCTCGTCATAGTTAGTGGTTGCAGTTGTGGCGCTGCTTCTGCTCGCAGCACAGGTATGAATAAATTGTACTTTTCGTATAATTTATCTTAAATATAAAATAAGCCTCTCCGGATATGCGCGATGTCGGAGATTGGACGAATCGTTTACGATATCCTAATATCCTTATGCGCAACATGATGTTACACGAGGTCTTAGCGATGAAACAGTCCGCGTCACCAGAGAAAACCGAGTGGTACCAGCTGCCTGCCGAAGAGATCTTCGAAATCCTGGGATCAGGGCGGTCAGGACTCAGCTCAGAGGAGTCCAG
>JAGGRW010000173.1 GCA_021159385.1 Methanosarcinales archaeon | reverse complement strand
CCAAAAACATCCAATGCCGCGCAGATTACACACAACCTACATGTACTATGTACCAGATACCAGTCACACCAAAATGCAGAACCAGACACACCCCCCACTGATCGACCCGTACAACCGCAGAATAAAGAGTCTGCGCATATCGATCACCCAGCGGTGTAACCTGAATTGCATCTACTGTCATGGGGAGGGGGAATCGGGATCACCTGACACGAATGCGCCCGCACGCGAGATCAGTGTGGCGACGATTGCAGCACTCGTCCGCGCAGCACTCGCGCACGATGTTCGCAGGATCAAGTTCACTGGAGGTGAGCCGCTCTGCAGGAGCGATTTCGCGGAGATCTTGCAGGAACTCCCTCCGCTAAAAGACATTTCATTGACTACCAACGGGACGCTCCTCTCGGAGTGCGCCCACGATCTTGCGGAGGCTGGTTTGCACCGCGTGAACGTCTCGCTTGACACGCTCTATCCTGACCGGTACCGGCGCATCACCGGGCACGACATGCTAAACACGGTACTGGACGGCATCGCTGCTGCTGTGGACGCGGGGCTCACGCCTGTTAAGCTGAACATGGTGCTACTGCGTGGCACAAACGATGATGAGATCAGCGAGATGATCGACTTTGCGCGGAAGTTTGGGTCAGGAGTAGTCATACTCCAGTTGATCGAACTGATGGAGTTCGGGGAATCATGCGAGCATGTCGATATGGACGCAATCGAGACCGCGCTCGCTCTCCGCGCATCCGACATCGTCACGCGAGAGTTGCACCGGCGCAGGAAGTACCTGATCGATGGGGCAGAGGTCGAAGTCGTGCGACCGATTGACAACTCGGAGTTCTGTGCGAACTGTAACCGGCTGCGCGTGACGTCTGATGGGAAGTTGAAAGGGTGCCTCCTCAGTAATCGCGGGCTTCTGGACATATCAAGCGCAACCGAAGAAGAGATGCATGTACTGCTCGAGAAGGCGGTTGCCATGCGGAGACCGTATTACACCCCTGACCTGTGAAAGATTAATATAGTACAATCGATGTAGTGGATGGTAGGCAAACAGGACCAATATCAAACACGTTCCGAACATAGGAGGAAGAAAGATGGCAGCCCTCATAGAGATCAAGAACCTGAACATGGAATTCAAGGGCAACAAGGTTCTGAAAGATATCAATCTGACGATAGAAGAAGGAGAGTGTATCGGGATTCTCGGACGGAGCGGTTCGGGAAAGACAGTCCTCATGCACCTCTTAAGAGGAATCAAGGAACACGAAACCAGTTCCGGAGAGGTCATTTACCACGTTGCGTACTGCGAGAATTGTGCTCATGTCGACCCACCGAGCAAGGTAGGAACCCCCTGTCCGAAGTGCGGAACCGAACTCACACTGATGGATGGTGATTTCGTATCGCTTGACAAGTACAGTCCGCTCAGGCGTAGCATCGCAAGCCGGATCGCGATCATGTTACAGCGCACCTTTGCGCTCTACGGCGATGAGCGCGTGATAACAAACGTGATAAACGCGCTCGTCGAGATCGGTTATCCGGCGACGGATGCCGTCGACAAGGCGGCAGACTTGATCGATCAGGTGAACCTCTCGCACCGGATGATGCATGTCGCACGAGAACTGAGCGGCGGCGAGAAGCAGCGCGTCGTTCTTGCGCGGCAGCTTGCCAAGGCTCCGATGGTGCTTCTTGCTGACGAACCGACAGGAACGCTCGACCGGAGGACCGCGGAAGCCGTGCACGAGAGCATCGTAAGTGCAAAGGAGGAGTACGGCATGACGCTTGCGATCACCTCGCACTGGTCAGGGGTCGTCGAGGAACTTGCTGACCGGGCGATTCTGCTCGAGGACGGTGAGATCGTCGAAGAAGGTGACCCATCGAAGGTCGTTGAGCGGTTCATGAGAATGGTCGGAACTGTGGGATCGTACACAGCAGAGATCGGTGAGCCTATGATCAAGGTCAAGGACCTGAAGAAGACCTACATATCGGTTGACCGCGGCGTCGTCCGTGCTGTTGACAACATCTCGTTTGAGGTTAATGAGGGGGAGATATTCGGGCTCGTCGGTGTCAGCGGCGCAGGAAAGACCACCGCATCAAAGATTCTCAACGGTTCTGTTAACGCAACATCAGGGGAAGTTGAGGTCAGGATCGGGGATGATTGGATCGATCTGACCGACCGAGGTGCTGAACGGGCTGGACGGGCAGTCAAACACATAGGACTCCTGCATCAGGAGTATTCGCTCTATCCGCATCGGAATGTGCTTGACAACCTGACTGAATCGATCGGACTGGAACTTCCTGGTGAGCTGGGCGAGCGAAAGTCCATTCTCGTTCTGAAGACCGCAGGATTCACGGAAGAGCGGGCGCGCGAGGTTCTCGAAAAGATGCCGAATGAACTGAGCGTCGGAGAGGCGCACCGTGTTGCGATGGCGCAGATCCTGATAAAAGAGCCAAGAATCATCATACTCGATGAGCCTACGGGAACGATGGATCCTGTGACAAAGGTGGATGTGACAAAGTCGATCCTTGAGGCAAGGAAAGAACTCGGTGAGACGTTCATAATCGTGTCGCACGACATGGACTTTGTCGAGGATGTCTGCGACCGTGCCGCGCTGATGCGAGACGGCAAGATCGTCAGTATCGGCGATGTGAAAGCCATCGTCGCAGAACTCGATACGGGCGAACGTGGTGAGATGTACGCCACCGGGTAATGTGCGACAAATTATAGTGCATATCACAGCGTATAATATTGTATGATTGAAATCGAACTCGATAATCAGCCGCTCGCGGTAGACGACGGGGCTACGCTCGCGGATGTGATCAGGCATGCGCTGGTTCCCTACTGTGGTGGAACGATCGCGATCATCAGGGGAACTGAGGAGTCAAAGAAGGCGACGACTGAGTACCTGATCAAAACGACGAAAGGCGACATCGGAATTGAGTTATCCGCATACCATGACCTCTGGCAGCACGTACAGTCGAAGCTCGTGGATTGTGGTGTCAGGTGGGCGGGGAGAGAGGCGGTCGCATTCGGTTCATTCGAAACGGATGTTGTTCCGTCACACAACGATCACGAGTATGCGCGCTGGGAGGTGCTGCTCGGAACAGGTGGCTACGACTCCAACCACACACACCTGATCCTCTCAAAACAACGTCACACCGCGGTACACGGCGCGCCAGCGGATGGCGGCGTCATCGGTAGAGTTGTGAGCGGAAAGAGTGTTGTTGACGATCTCGGAACCGGTGCTGACAATCAGATTACAGGGATCGCTCCGGTCGAACGCTGGGAGACAGTCGTTGACAAGATCGTGACAACCGATCTGACGACCGCAATCGAGCAGGGGATGCGCATATTCACGTACGCAGCAATCGAACTCTCGCCAGATGCGCCCTACGGCGCAGAACACTTCCTGGCGGCGGCAAAGGACAACACGCTGACATTCAGCACGATCTCGCATTCGTTCGCATCAACAGAGATGCTGCAGGGCGAGGACTGTCTCTTCGAGCAGAAAGAGCCGAGAAGTGTAGGGATTGTCACCGTCAGGACAAATGGCGCAGGACTCGGGCGCGTCTACATCTCAAAGAGCGACAAGACCTCATCTCCGAGCCATTCAGTGGTTGGACGGGTCACTCGCGGCATGGAACTGATCCAGCTTGTTGCGGCTGACCAGACGATCGCACTCAACGTCAGCCCAATGCGGATCATGCTCCTCGGAAAGACGCTGGGAGCGGCTGAAGAAGAGCTCACAGAACGCGGCATAACGATGCATCGAGAAGGAGAGATCGAAGATTGTGACATCGTTGTTGAGCAGATACCAGATACCACGCTCGGGATTGTTGCGGGTGGCGAGGTTACTGTACGCGGCGTCTCCGAGCACAATCTGATAAAAATCGAGCTCTACGACGACACCGCCCCGCAGACGATCGAGTTTTTAAGGCACGCTCTCGGGCTTCTCAAATCGCCTATTGGCGCGCTCCCGGTCTTTGCGACGTACGAGGATACAAGACTCTTCAAGGTGCCCGAGGTCAAAAAAGAGATTATGCCTGAGAACGTTCCTGAAGAGATCGTTTTAGCAGGTGAAATTGGCGTTACCAGCCAGGCTGCGAAGTACGCCCAGATGATCGGCGTGAAACTTTCTGACGATTCGAGATACGGTCCGTCAGGCGAGAAATTCGCGTACACGAACATCATAGGGAGAGTCATCGATCTTGAGAAACTGCGGGACATTGGAGACGGTGACGTTGTTTACGTGACAGAGGTGTGAGAAAATTGGGAAAAATAACCAGATTGGTCGTGCTATCGTCGGAACTACCGAGCGAGATGCATCTCTTGATCTACGAACTCCATTCTGATGTCACGATCAAGGAGACCTGCTACGGATTACTCATACACGGTGAGGAGCCCGTTGTCCATGCGCTCGTCAATACCATTCGAAGAATCGATCCCGGCGCGTTCATCAAGGAACGGGGATTTGTTCCGGGAGACCCAAGGAGATGCCGTGCGGACCGCGGCGGTGGGGCTCGTCCCGGCTTTTATTCGCTTCAGAAGGAGTATGCGATGCTTCCGGCGATTGCAAGCGCGATCGCGGAGCTGCCGTATCAGATACCCCCTGAGCGTGTGGTTGCGCCTGATAAGATTTCGGTTGCACGGTTCAGGGAGATCGTTGAGGGTGGGGCGTAGGGTCGTTATTCGGTAGATCCCCCGGTCCTCTTCCAGCCCCCCATCTTCCAGCCGTTTTGCCACCTCGTCAACCTCTCTGATCAGTTCATCTTCCGTGGGCAGGTACAGCTTATACTTCGAGGCAAATATCTGTGTATTATCCTCAGGCAGCGTGTAACGTGCGATCGTCTCTTTCTTGTCGCGACACAGAGTAATGCCGATCGTCGGGGTTTCGTCATCCGTCTTGACTTCCCGATCGTAGAAATTGACATACATCTGCATCTGCCCCAGATCCCGGTGGGTAAGTTTGCCGATCTTCAAGTCAATCAGCACAAAACATCGCAGCAGACGGTTGTAAAAAGCGAGATCGATGTAGAAATGCTCGGCATCAAGTGTGATACGTTTTTGACGAGCAATAAAGGTAAATCCCTTGCCCAGTTCCAGTAAAAAGCTTTGCAGATTGTTCAGAAGGGCAGTCTCCAGATCTTTCTCGCTGTACGCCGCCTGCTCAGGCAGTCCCAAAAACTCCAGAATGTATGGATCCTTAATAGCGTCGCGGGGAGACTCAAGGATCTGCCCCTGCTCTGCCAGAGCCTTGATCTCTACCTTGTTCCGGCTAAGCGCCAGACGCTCGAAGAGAAGAGACCCTATCTGTCGATCCAGTTCCCGCACAGACCAATTTTCCGCCTCTGCCTCTTTTATGTAGAAGTCCCGCGCCTGTTCATCATCAAGACGCATCAGCAGTGTATAGTGAGACCAGCTCAATTTGCTAGACAGTGTCTGGCAATTCTGAAAGCTCTGGTAGAACTGTTTCATACTCTGTAAATTCTGACGGGAAAATCCTCTGCCGAATTCTGCCGTCAACCGGTCGGAGAGTAGTACCAGTGTTTTTTCTCCGTATTCTGCGCGGGCGTGCCCATGCTACTCGTCCTCGACTATCAGGCGACCGATCTCAAAATAAGCGTGAACCATTGCTGTGTTCACCGCACGGGAAACACTGCTTTGCGCCTCCAGCAGAACTCGCCGGATCTGGTCGTGCAGAGGCAGAACCAACTCGCTCATTTACCTTCACCTACAAGCAGCTTCCCATAGCCGTTTTTCGATTTCGTTGTTGTCAGACGGCATATAACGACCTTCTCACGACCCCGTCATGTCCTTGTTCACAAGAGATCATGCACATCTTTGATCGCGAATTTCACAATTTTAACCATCGCAAAAACCGCTGTTTCGGATCATCTCATATATCCGCTCGGAAAGCTCTCGAATCGGCACCCTGATCTGCGCCATGCTGTCCCGGTCACGGATCGTGACGGTATCCTCCTCAAGCGTATCGTAATCGATTGTTACAGAGAAGGGAGTCCCGATCTCATCGTTTCTTCGATACCGCCGCCCGATCGTTCCGCTATCGTCATAAGTAACGAAGACGCCAGCCCTGCGAAGTGTCCGCACAATCTCACGCGCGGGTTCGATCAACTCCTCCCGTGTGAGGAGTGGGAGCACAGCAACCTGCACAGGCGCAACCTCCGCGGGAAGACGGAGCACGTTGCGAGGTTCCTCGTCTACGACCTCCTCAGCAAACGAATGCTCGATAACCGCGTAGATGATCCGATCGATGCCGAACGACGGCTCAATCACATGTGGAATGACCTTTTCGCCGCGGACTTCTTCGGTCACGGCCTCATACTTGATCATGTCCCGAGGAATTGCAATCGTAGCTCCGTCAACCGACACATTGATCAAATCTCCATTAAGCTCCTCTTCCGTCAGGTTTTTGAGTGCATTGAGAACTTTTCCAGCCTTCTCCTTGTAGCGTGGGCCAATAACGCTCATATCCGGAGTAACGATGATCCGCTCCACCTGTTTCGGCGTCTCGTACTCCAGAATCGCGGAGAGGTCGCGCCCGGAGTGTGCCGCATGGGCTGAGAGGTCGTAGTCTGTGCGGTCCGCGATTCCGACGATCTCAACCCAGCCGAACCGGTCTGTCAGGACCTCGGCGTCCCAGCAATCGACCGCGTAGTGCGCCATCTCATCCGGCTGGTGCTGCCTGAACCGCAGCCGCGCCGGGTCAACGCCCACACGCACCAGAAACAGATGAGTCAGAACGAGATGGTACGCAAGAAACTCGTGCGCAACGATTCCCTGCCCCACAGCGTCCCGCGTAGCCAGTTCGATTGTCCCGCCATCGTTCTCCTGATGCGATGCAGGATAATACCTGAGAAGAGTGTCTGCGACCGATGAGAAATTCGGATGGGTTTTATCGTGCGGACTGATAAAAATCTCTGCTTCCGCCTGCGTGAATTCACGGAGCCGGATCACGCCCTGGCGTGGGGAAATCTCGTTCCGATACGCTTTTCCGATCTGTGTTACACCGAACGGGAGTTTCTCCCTGTAGAACCTGAAAAGGTTCTCAAAATTGATGAACATCCCCTGAGCGGTCTCGGGTCTGAGATAACCGACCCGCTCTGCGCCGGGTCCGATCGCAGTCCGAAACATCAGGTTGAAGCTGGAAACCTCGCCGAACGTCCCGACACCGCCACAGTTCGGGCATTTTATCCTGTTTTCGTCGATCAAACGTTTGATCTCGGATGCCGGGAGCGCATCCGGGGTCTCGACGATCCCCTCGATCAGATGATCCGCACGGAACGCGTGGTCGCACTCTGAACAGACGGTCATCGGGTCAGAGAATCCTCTTGTGTGCCCGGACGCAACGAAGATCGGCTCGATTCCGATTGTCGGGGTCTCGATCTCGTAGAACCCCTCTTCGATCACGTATATGTCCCGCCAGATATCTTCGATTCTGCGCTTCAGCATCGCGCCGAGCGGACCGTAGTCGTAAAAGCCAGCGGTTCCGCCGTAGAGTTCAAACGAGTTCCAGAGAAATCCCCTTCGCTTCGCAAGTCCGATTATCTTTTCGTATGTGTCCATGGGATTCACGTTTCGCTGTTGTACCTACATTTCGATTCCGTGGATCAAGACTCTTCACTGGTTTTATTTTTCGTGATCTCTTTCGGCTTGATGTTTTGACTTTCCATCCAAATATAAAAGGGATATAGTTTATTTACAAATCTATAAGATCCTCTTCCCCCCTCCATATCCGTGACGATGATACCTAAGTCCCTCATTTTCCTTAAAAAATTATTAAACACTTTCTTCTCTTTCTCATTTAGTTTGCTTTCTACTTCACCTTTTCTAAAACGACTGATGGGTTTTTCACCCAATTTTCTCAAGATCGATCGGTATCGCTCGCTGCGGAGTGTTCTATAGACCTTCGGATCAAGATACTTTTTTCCGATCCTCTCTGCAGCATCAAAAATTCCTGACACGGCATCATCATTGCTTATTACTCCATCTTCATCTCTCCAAAAGATTGCATCACCTATTTCGTGCATAAAAATAGGCAAACCACTTGAAAATACAACCATGACTTCCATCGCTTCAGGTTCAACTTCTATATTGACTTTTCCGAATGTTTTTTCGAAAAACTCATTTACCTCCTTATCAGAGAGTTTATCGATGTCCACCACCCTGAAAATTCTCATAAGAGATGGTTGATGCTCACTCAACACATCCCGTATCTCCGGAATACCGATTGGCATAATGAAGGCAGGAAAATCTGTGTAGTGGGTAGCTACATCATCCACAAAACTCTTGTACCAGTTTGCGAATTCAGGAGTCTCGGATATCCCATTGATATCGTCCAGAACGATGAACAGTCCCTTCTTCTCATTCTTTATTTTTTCCATTATATTCTTGAGAGCTTCCGGAAAGTTTCTGACCAGACCTTCCAGGTCCTCTTGTGGGGGATTGAAACTGACAGAAATGCCAAAAAGATCCACTTGTTTGACATATTTTCCAAAGAAACCTGAAATTTCATCGAACCACGTTTGTTTATTCGTTTCTTTTAGAATTTGCTCGAATATACGGCGTACCAATTCCTCCAGATCGGTCACTCCACCCACAAACACATGGATGGCGAGGAAATTCTCCCTATCAACCAGATGACGCAGGAACGCAGCCAGCGAACTCTTCCCTATACCCCGTTCTCCTGCTAAAAAGACGTTCTCCTGCCGCCCGGATGCGGTCTGTCTGACGTATTTGAGGATCTCTTTGATCTGTTCAACCCTGCCGACAAAAAGTTCAACGGGTGCAGGATTGCCGGGTGTGAATGGGCTGTTTTCCTTCATGATAAATTCCTTACTCAGTTTTTTCATCCAACTTCTTAAATTTAATGTCAGCCGTTCAGGTAAATATGTGTCATGTGCCCCACCCAACACCAAATTCAACATCACAACCAACCGACACATTATTTGACAGAACCGCGGAAGGTAACTCATGATAGCAGACACGATCATCAGGAATGCGAGAGTGCTCCGGAAGAACGAACTTCAGAGTGTCGATATCGCAATAGCTGACGGAAAGATCGAAAAGATCGGAAAGACGATCGCAGGTGATGCCGAGACGATTGATGCCCGCGGACTACTGGCGCTTCCCGGTGTAATCGACTCCCATGTTCATTTCCGGGATCCTGGGCTCACGCACAAGGAGGACTGGTACACTGGCTCGTGCGCTGCCGCAGCCGGTGGCGTCACAACGGTGATCGACCATCCGAATACAGTGCCGCCGACACTCGATTACCCGTCGTTCAAACTCAAGCTGAAATCGGCTGAACGGAAATCAATAGTCGATTTCGGGATAAACGGCGGCGCGACACCAGCAGCAGACCTGACTGAGTTGTGGAATCTCGGCGTAACCGCGTTTGGGGAGCTATTCATGGCTGATGGGGAACTTGCAGTCGGGGATGCGGAACTTGAACCGCTGCTAGCTGCAATCTCCGGACTTGGTGCGATCGCATGTATCCATGCGGAGAACGGAGAGTTGTGCCGCCATTTCACGGAAGAATTGCGCAGGATACGCCGTCCCGATGTGTACTCGCGGGCACGCCCGAACATCTGCGAGGCGATTGCTATTGAGCAGGTGCTTGAAATGCAGGAGACTGCTGCCACACAGACTGTCGCCACACAGAATGCGCAGATCGCACCGATCGCACGCACGCACATCTGCCACATGAGCACGAGAGAAGGGGTCGGCGTTGTCAGGCGGATGAAATACGGCAGAAAGAGCACCCCCTTCACATGCGAGGTTGCACCGCACCATCTCTTCCTGCAGCACCGCGATTGGGATCGTCTCGGGACGTTCGGGAAGATGAATCCGCCGCTCAGAAAGCGGTGCATGCAGCATCTCTGGAACGCACTCAACGATGGCACCATCGACATCATAGCATCCGACCATGCGCCGCACACCGAAGAGGAGAAGCGGGTTGATATCTGGGACGCTCCCGCTGGCGTTCCCGGTGTCGAGACGATGCTTCCTTTGATGTTGGGTGCAGTAAAAGAGAATCTCATTCCGCTGCGGCGAGTGGTTGATGCGATGAGTGCAAAGCCCGCATCGATCTTCGGACTCGATCATAAGGGGGAGGGCAAGGGCAGGATCGCGGAAGGATACGATGCGGACATCGTTCTGGTCAATACGAGGAACGTTCAGGTGATAACTGCCGATAAACTCCACAGCAGAGCAGGATGGACTCCGTTTGAGGGGCGAAATGGGATATTTCCTGAGATGGTGCTGTCTCGTGGTGAGGTCGTGTATGATGGTGAGATCGTGTGCAAGCGAGGACGCGGGCAATTTCTGCACGGGACGGGGTGGGGTGG
>JAGGRW010000095.1 GCA_021159385.1 Methanosarcinales archaeon | reverse complement strand
CCATCTGCCCTCAAATCTTCCATTCTTGTGGCCGATGGCATAGACCCGGAGACCGGCAGAAAGAAAGTCTGATTCGAGTTTCTCTTGTTCATGCCATTTGAGTTCGTCTCTTTCATGCCATTTCATGATCTTCACGCGATCGCTCCCGATTATCAGGTTTTTCGATGTAAAAGTAGTGATCACTTCCCGTTAGATTCTTATAACGTTTGGCACTTCGGAAGGGCCAGGCACAAATGCGGTTCCAAAGACGTATGGCATGGAACCAATGTCAGGTATCGTCAGGTTTGAAAAAGCCTGATTTTGATGGATTCTGTGGTTTTCGTTCTTTGCGACTTTGCGTTAAATTAGAGGAACGCAAAGGCGCAAAGGCGCGGAGACGCAAAGGTGAGAAAAGAGACCCGCATTTTTCCGCATACGCGAGGAGGCTATCGATAGCGACCACAAGATCCATCAGAATCAGCATTCTTCATACCCTCCACGTTGCACATCTTTATTACGATCCGCAACCGTTTCCAGATCATGATGAACCTGAATCTCGATCTCGAAACGATCGCGTCTGAGATCCGAAACTTTGAGGGCGTGACCCGGAAGAAGCCGATCGCTGAGATCGCTGAGATCCTCAAGACCGTGCGATCCGAGTACGCGGACTGCATCGCGGACATCGGGGACGATGCAGCGATAATCGACATCGGCGGGGACGATGTGATCCTCTTTGCCGCGGACGGAATCTGGAGCAAGATGCTCATTGATCCGTGGTGGGCAGGGTACGGCGCAGTCCTTGTGAACGTCAACGACATCTCCGCGATGGGCGGGCGCCCGATCGGTATGGTCAACATACTCTCAACGAGCGACGATCAGGTCTTATCAGAGGTCGTCCGCGGAATCAGGGACGGGGTCACAAAGTTCGGCGTCCCGATGGTTGGCGGGCATCTGCACCCGGACATGCCATACACATCGGTCTCGGTTGCAATCCTCGGCATTGCGAGGCGGGATGCGGTGATCAGGAGCGATAGCGCGCAGACAGGCGATTCCGTCGTTCTTGCGTACGACCTCGACGGGAGGGTCGGGGAAAATTCAGTATATTCATGGGACTCAACAACGATGAAGACTGCGGCAAGCGTCCGTCGGAAGTTCGCGGTCATGCAGACGCTCGCTGAGAGGGGTCTTGTGACCGCGGGAAAGGACATCAGCAACCCGGGCACGATCGGAACGATCGGGATGCTTCTTGAAACGAGCAAAAAGGGTGCGAGTATCGACCTGACAGCGATACCGCATCCGGATGGGGTTGACTTTGTCCACTGGCTCAAGATATACCCTGCGACCGGCTACGTGGTGACGACAAGGGCTGCGGATGCGGACGAATGCGTGAGGATTTTTGAGGATGCCGGGCTTGTGGCAGGGGTCGCCGGCGTAATCGAGGACGGGTCGTGCCTCGACATCTGCGAAGGCGAGAATCGGGTCACGGTCTTTGATTTTGGGCTAGATGCGATCACAGGGTTGTAGGGGTCGGCTAATTGTTTGTGATCCCTGATTTCTGAACTCTGGTTCTAATCAAGGAGATTATGGCTGAGTTCGGTCTTGAGGGTGCCACGAAGAAGCGGCTCGGTAAGTATCATCGGGAACAACGAGAACTTGGGACAAGCGGATGATCGGGTACTGGCTCAAGCGGGTGCTGATTGCAGAGACGAGAGGTGCATGGAGCGAGCATCCAGTATTCAAAGAGATGGATGACGCAGTTGAAATAGTGAATTGGATACGTGGGAAGGAATGAAGTATTCATTGGATACGAATGTGATCATAAGTCATCTCAAGGCAGATAAATTTTCAGATGACACAGGTCGGACATGTATCGTTTCTAATGTTTGTGCGATCCCTGATGAATTCATGAGACGACCTTTACTCTTCTGATATATAGTATTCTATCAAACGGGGTGATGTGATAAAACAACTGGTATGGCGATTCATTGCTTGTCAAATGACAATAATAACATGGTCATTGGGGACTCTGTATATTTAGACTTCTTCGAGTTACCTCTGATTTGGCGGGGATACGTTTTCCGCTTGTATCAATTCCGACGAGCATGGGTATGCGACACGGTACAACCACTCACTCCATCTCATCGATCATCTTTGCGAGCCTGTCGCACGAGACCCCATGCTTCGCCTCGCTGCAGACCTTGATCTTATCGAGAAGTGCGCAGAGGTGTTCCTGATCGAGATCATAACCGAGCTTTTCCGTCACGAACTTGAGTGCCTTCTTCCCTGTGTGCTTGCCAAGAATGTAGTTTCTACCTCCGCCCACAAGTTCCGGCGAAAAGACCTCATAAGTGTTGGTATTCTCGAGCATCGCGGCGATGTGGATCCCTGATTCGTGGCAGAACGCGTTTTCGCCGACGATCGGCTTGGTCTTTGCAATCCTGACCCCGGAATACTCCTCCACCATCTTTGAGAGCGACAGGAGATGCGAGAGGTCGTATTTATCGATTCCGTACTGGATCAGAAGCCCGACAAGCAACTCCTCAAGCGGCGTGTTCCCGACCCGCTCGCCGATCCCGTTCACAGTGGCATGAAGCTGCGTTGCCCCTGTTTCCGCAGCAACGATCGTGTTTGCGGTCGCCATTCCGAGGTCGTTGTGGCAGTGGATGCAGAGCGGGGTATTTGTCGCCTTCTTGATCTCTTTTATCATGAAATACGTGGTACTCGGATCAAGAATCCCCACCGTGTCTGCGATGCTCAGATAATCCGCGTTGTGTGCCTCAGCGATCCGGTAGACTCGTTTCAGCACATCCATATCTGTGCGGGTCGCATCCTCGGCAGCGAACCTGACCGTGAGTCCGTGATCCTTCGCATAGTCCAGCACATCGATTGCACAGTCGGTAGCCTCATCTATTGTCATGTGGTGCTTGTAGCGCAGGTGGATGTCGGATGTTGCTATAAAGATACTCACGATGTCGACGTTCGCATCGAGCGCGGCGTCAACATCCGACGTCTTCGCGCGTGCGAGGCAGCAGATCCGGGCGTTGAGTCCGAGTTTTGTGATTTTGCGTATGGTAACGAGTTCTTCCTTTGAAACGACCGGAAATCCTGCCTCAATGATCTCAACGCCGACCTCATCCAGTTTTTGTGCGATGTCGATCTTTTCCTGCTCGGTAAAAGCAATCCCAGCTGCTTGCTCGCCGTCCCGCAGTGTCACATCGCAGATCTCGATGTCCTTCGGTTTCAGCTTGATGAAGTCCATCAGCGTGTTTCTCGAGTAGTCTATAGGATCCTCCATGTTGTGGATGATGAGTCAGGGTTTAGAAAAAGGTTTCGGATTTCATGGGGTGTCGGCTCTCTCTCTGTAGTTCGCGCTGCAAGCGTCTCGCAAGATGAATTGTGACGCTTTTTAATTTTTTTCTGGTAGGTTTAAAAACATGACGCCAACCTGGCACATACGAATACGAGCGGATAGGCGCAATAAGTGAAATCAGTGTTCATCTGTGGCTAAAATTTTTATTTGCCACGGATGGACACGGATTCCACAGATTGACGATATGAACAGCTTTGGAGATCGATAACGTCTCACTTTGGTTGCACAGAGACCCAAAAAGTCCCTCTCGACGAGGGGGAAAACTTTAAGAGATTGCCGCCAGATTGTTACGTGGGAGAAGTGCGTCTGTGTGAACACAGAATAAGGAGACTGGGAAATGTGGTGCTGGACACAGTAAAGGTTCCGGAAGAATTTGAGCCGATATTCCTGAAGGCAGAGGAGTATGTGGGCAAATACTTCAGTGAACGAAGAGATGACCCCTCAAAGGGGCTGATTGAGGTATTCGGCGAGCGTTACGTTCTAGTGCGAGCCGCTTCGATCTCGGTTGATTTCTTTGACACGGTTGCAAATTTATACAGGGACGCGGGAGAAGAAGAGGCGGTTGGTGTTGCAAAGAGCTTCCTTTTTAATATCGCTCATGCGCTCGGAAAGGCGGATGCGAGAAACTTCCACAGGAAGATGAATCTAAATGACCCAATCGAGAAACTCTCTGCGGGACCTGTCCATTTCTCGCATTCGGGCTGGGCATTCGTCGATCTATCACCGGAGTCAAAGCCAACGCCTGACGAGAACTTTTACCTCCTCTACGATCACCCCTACTCATTTGAGGCTGATTCGTGGGAGAAATCCGGGAAAAAGAGTGATTTTCCGGTCTGCGTGATGAATGCGGGTTATTCTTCGGGATGGTGCGAGGAGAGCTTTGGAATATCGCTTGTCGCGGTCGAGATACTCTGCAGGGCAAAGGGGGACGATGTCTGCCGGTTCATAATGGCGCACCCATCGAAGATAGAAGATCACATAGCCGGGTATCTGGAGAAAAACCCGGAACTCGCGAAGAAAATTACAAAATACGAGATACCCGAATTCTTTGAGCGGAAGCAGGTCGAGGATGCGCAAAAAGAGGCTGAGAACCTGATCAGCATCCAGCGCGACCTTGCTCTCTCGCTCAACTCTGCCTCCGGACTCGACAGTGCTCTCGGCCTCTGCGTCGATTCCGCGATTGCAATCTCAGGGATGGACTGCGGCGGGGTGTATCTGGTGAATGGTTCTTCCGGGTCTCTGGATCTTGCTTTTCACAGAGGACTTTCCGCAGATTTTATAGAGAGCGTGTCACACCATGACGCGGATTCTGATAGCGCTCGACTTGTTATGGCTGGTCTTCCGGTCTACAGCCGGCACCATGAACTGGACATAGAGATGGATGATGTCCGCCGCCGGGAGGAACTGCGCGCCATTGCAATCCTTCCGGTGCAGAACGACGGAAAGGTCATCGCCTGCCTCAACGTCGCTTCGCACACCACAGACGAGGTTCCAGCCAACGCCTGCGATGCGCTTGAGGCGATCACTGCGCAGGTGGGATGCGCAATCGTCCGTGCAAAGACAGAGGACGCGCTCCATAAGGAGCGGGACAGGGCGAAGCAGTACCTCGATGTTGCAGGAGTCATACTCCTACTAATTGACCCCGACCGAAGAGTCCGCCATATAAACAGGAAAGGGTGCGAGATTCTGGGATGCGAGGAGAGTGAGGTCGCTGGCAGGGACTGGTTCGAGAATTTCATCCCGGAACAGTTCAGGGATGAAACAGCAGGAGTCTTTGAATCATTGATGGTAGGAGACGAGGGGATTGAGCCGGTTGAATATTATGAGAACCCTGTTCTCACAAAGGAGGGCGAAGAGAGGACGATCGTATGGCACAACGCTGTACTGCGAAACGAAGACGGAACGATCGCCGGAATTTTATGTTCTGGCGAGGATATAACCGAGCGCAAAATCCTTGAGCAGAAGTTGCAGGGTGCGTTTGATGAACTGAAGAAGTCGTACGAAGAGGTATCGATTCCTGTGATTCAGGTGTGGGATAGGATTCTCGTCATCCCGATCATCGGGACTCTTGATGACCTGCGTGTCAATCGGCTGACAGAGGCGATGCTTTCGAAGATCGCAGATACGAAGTCATTGGTCGTGATAATCGATATCACAGGTGTTCATTCGATCGACAGCAGTGTAGCGAGCCACATCTTCGGCGTGGTGCAGGCGGCAGGGCTCCTTGGGGCGGAGTGCGTGGTGACCGGAATCGCGCCTGCGATCGCGAAGTCGATGATCGCGCTCGATGTGGATATTGCGATGGTCACGAGAACCACGCTGCAGGAGGGGCTCGCGTATGCGATGCGGAAGCTCTTCGGTAAACGGGATTTGCCAGTCGCAATCTCGCTTGAATGATTACGCATGTCAGCCGCGGGCGGATCCGGGGGGATGGAGTTGTGTCATATCTCGCAGTCGCAGGCGGGAATGGGTGATGCGTGAACGCTGTCGGATCATACTCTTGTTGCCACATACATATTAAAGCCAAGATCGAAATTCCACCGGTAATCACGACCACTGTCACACCAGAATCATCCATGCAACACCAGCCACGATGCCGCCAGCAATCGTTGACACCACATTCACGCCGCTGTTTGAGAGGATGCCCCGCTGCTGCAGGGTTGCGCCGAGCAGGCTGTCGATGTTAGTTCCCAAAAATCCGCTGGCAGTCGTAATCGTTGCTCCGAGCAGCCACAACCACTGTGAATCGATCGCGATCACGCCGAAGAGGATGGCGAAGAGCGCGATCACAACCGATCCAAACGTCGCGGCAAGCTCGCCGAGCGTGGATACGCCCCCGTCGGTTCCGGGATCAACTTTCTTGAGCGTCGTTATCATGCGCGGGCGCCCCTTGTACGTCGTTCCGATCTCGCTTGCGAGTGTATCCCCTGCCGCGGTTGCGACAGAGCCGAGATAGACGTACAGAAAGACGTCTGCCGCCCCCGGGAATATTGTGTGGCAGATCGCTGCGACGATTGCGACGATGCTGTTACTGAAGACATTTTTGTAGCCTCTTGCGCCTCCTTTCCCCTGTGCGATCCCCATCGACTGCTTGTAGCGGTATTTGTACTTTGTGAACCCGCCGCCAAGGAGATAAAACGTGAGCAGGAGCAGGAACCACCAGATGCTTGTGAACGCTATTATCAGGACTCCGACAAGCGTTGCGCCGAGCAGCCCGGACACGTCCGCGATCTTCACCCGGTACGCCAGATACCCGAGAACAAGCGCGATTGCAAACGCTATCAGGACATGCTGATATGACACAGTGTACTCGATACTCCAGAAGAGCCACATAACCATTGCAGACCCGATCGGGACAGTTATGTTGTCGTGGACTTTCGTTGAGACGCACTCAAAGAGCGTGCCAGTCGTTGCGCCGATTACAGAGATGAAGAAGATCAGTGGAAACGTTGCCGGCTCTGTTCCATGCATGATCTCAGCCCAGCGCACGATCCAGCACCCGATCAGAAACGAAAACACGGTTCCGACGAAGAGGAGCGCCAGACTGACCTTAACTGACTCGGTCTTGACCCGTCCTTCGGAGTACGCCCTTACCGGATATTCGACCTCATTTAACGCCACGTACTTTGCCTGATCCGCCACGCGCAAGATCGTTGCAATGCCGTCGCCGAATGTGGTTATCGCTATCGCGCCACCGATTATGAAGATCGGAAACTCATACCGGGTGAAGGTGAGTGCCCACGCGATCAGGAGCAGGAGAAACATGCTTCCGCTGAGGCAGATCGCGCCCATCGGTCTTCCGGTTGCCGCGCTCACACCTGGTTTATGATACGTCATCAGCCCGAAGAGCCGGCTTGACTTTGGCAGCAGCAGAACAAAGAGTAAGAGAGCGAGCGACAAAACTACAAGGTACCGTACATGCAGGAACGGGAATGCAAGAACGATCATCCCGATCAGGATGTGGATCATCTGCCGTTTGTACTCGTGGTTGAGGTCTGTTTGCATCGCAACAACCCATTAAGTTCCCATGTCAGATATATCTCCCGGAGGTCTCCCGGATGTCCATCAATTTCTCGTGCGGGAATATATACTATTCGATAGTTCAGCCAGTGTGGCAGCGGATAGCTCTTCCGGGCGTTTCTCCAGAATATCAGGGGGCAGCCCCTTATCTTCGAGACTGACGCTGGAAAGTCCGGAAAGTCCGGCAAATCCCGCAATCGAGTTCTTCAGCTTCTTTCTGCGCTGGGAGAAGACAGCGGTCAGGAATCTACTGAAGAATCTGTGGTCAAGGAGCTCGTACTCGGGCGCGCGCGGTGTCAGTCGCACGATTGCGGACTGCACGGTCGGCTGCGGCGCAAACGCCGTCGCTGGCACGACCTCGAGCAGTTCGATCTCGGCGCGGTACTGAACAGCGATCGAAAGCTTGCCATACGCCTTTGATCCCGGAGGCGCAGCCATCCGTTCTGCGAACTCGTACTGGTACATCAGAACCGCACGCTCGAATGGCTCAAAGGGATCAGATGGCTCAAAGGGATCAGAACGCCCCATAAGATCAGGGGAGCGCGCAAGCAACCTGAATGTGATCTGCGAGGAGATCGAATACGGAAGGTTCGAGACGACTTTGTTAAACTCCGGAAACTCAGTCTTAAGCGCATCCCCGTTGACAATCTCAACGTTAGAATCCCTGAAACGCCGATTAAGTACACCGGCGTACCCGGGATCGATTTCAATCGCAATGACACGTAAGACGCGTTCTGCTAGCTTCTCTGTCAGAACGCCTGTGCCTGCACCGATCTCAAGCACCACGTCGCTACCGCTGAGATCAGCGTACTCAACGATTCGTTGCAGAACAGAAGAATCGATTAAAATGTGTTGATCCGACTTTACCATCGTCGCATCTATCGCCGACCCCTACCATCTCTTCCATCCCTGCCACGCCTTCTGGACGGCTCAGGTGGCTTTGACGTGAAGAGCCGGTACCTCGTGTCTCCGATGAGTTCGTTCTCGATCTGACGGGCAAAGATCGATTCAAGTTTGTGCAGACCCTTGACCCTCTGCGTCAGGTCCTCAAAACTTGCAAACTTTTTCTTCTTGCGCTCGTCGAGTATCGCCCACATCAACTTCTTCCCGATTCCGGGCAGCAGTTCAAGCATGTGCTGTCTGGTTGATATCGGATACGCCGCGTTTATGAATTCGATGAATTGCGTTTCGTCGTCCAGAATAATCTGCTCAAGCACGTAGATGAGTTCACTCTGCGCGCCGTGTGTCAGGGAACTGTAGTCCAGCCTGCGCTTCACATGATCGATCATGTCGCGCTCCCCATCGCCGATGTAGACCCGGTCGCCGCTCTGCGGCACAAATCCCTCCTTTGGCACGAGTTCCATCAAAACAAGGTATTTCTCACCGATTCCGTGAATCGATGGCTTCTTCTGGTACGCAGGTCTGGAATCATCCGGATCCCCATAAGGGAGATAATCCAGCACCCTTGCGTATTTCTCCTTTCCGGACTTCTTATCATCGCGCAGCATTTGAACGCCACCAAAAACATCCTACGTCGAGTCAGCTACAATATCCAGCATCCGATCCAGATCATCGGTCTCCAGTATGAACCGTTCTTTCGCATAGATGCTGCGGAGTTCGTCTCTCGTCCGCGGAAGAATGTCCGCGATCCTGTTTGCGATTTCCGGCTTCATCTTCTCCAGTTCCAACAAATTCTTGACAAGAGCGCGTGATTTTTCGGCATCCGTCTTTGCAAATGCATTTACGTGGCGAATCGCTTTTCTGAGTTCGTAACCGAGTTCTTCTCCGTCCCTATCCGCAATAACGCGATCCAGTATCTCTTTTGCTTCGGGAATTGTTATTAGTTCCTCATAAAGAACCTTTTTTACGATCATATTCTCCCCCTTCTACCACGTCAGCGCTGCGGACTCAGGTGCTGGGGGTATGTGATAACTTCCTTCATGGCGTTGCCGTCCCTGACACTCAACAGGTATGCGCGACCGCGCTGGGATACGACCTTACCGGTTTTTCCGTGGAACTTGTGGTGGGGCATCCCCTTATGAATACTCGGATCAATTATAATATGAACCATATCTCCAATCCCAAACTCCTGAATCGCTTTGCTGACCGGGGACAGTCCTCTCTTTCTTGAAGACTTCTTCAGCTTGTGTCGAGTCTTTCTTCGTTCTCCGCGTGATTGTGCCATGCTCACCACATGCTGGTTCAATGGATTTAAGTGTTGCGCAGAAAAAGATATAAGTATCTGTACATTAATTGAAGGGACATTGATTTCAGACAATGGATCGAAAACAAGGATGTGATATTGGATGGTAAATAAATCCTATAATGCTCTTCTGGCGGTCGCAATTGTTGCCGTTGCCGTGATGGTCGTCCCGTGTGCGTGTGGTGTCGAGGTTGAATCCGAGTTTGCGTCACTGACGCTGACAGCAGAGAATGTCAACTGTGATACCTGTCACGCCGAGAACCCACACATCATCCACAAGCAGAAGATGGATGCCGGGAAGGTGACCTGTGAAGCGTGCCACGGAAAGGCGTTTGAGATTGGCATACCGCAATGCATCAAATGCCATTCGGGACCCATACACGAGGTGCATATCGGTAAAGTCGAGACCGAAGACTGCACTTTCTGTCACAAGGAGCTTGATAGCGTGCACTACGACGTCTTCGGAGGCAAACAGCTCGTGTGCTCGCACTGTCACGGCGATATCATTGCCGTGCACGGAGAAGGTATGGACAGTTGCGTAAAGTGCCACAAGACTGCACCGGACATCGTTAAGCCGGTCAAATCGGCTGGCATGGCGATCACATGTCAGGTCTGCCACAAGTACGATGACGCTGCGACGATGCACGGCGATCTGGCTGACCCGACCGGCTGCTACAAGTGCCACAGGAGCACCCCGAACGCGACGGTAACCGAGATACCGCACAACCTGCACCTCCCGCTCAACGTGGGATGTGAGATGTGCCATCTTGAGTCCGGCGTACAGATCACCATTCCGGAGTGTGGCAAGTGCCACGATGCCGTTGGCATACACAAGCTTTCGAAGATCGGGATCAGTGCCGAGGCAGCAGAATGTTCGGTCTGTCACGGAAGACCGCCAGAGAAGGAAGTGACAGAGAAACCAACCGCTGCGGAAGCAACTCCGACGGAGAA
>JAGGRW010000053.1 GCA_021159385.1 Methanosarcinales archaeon | reverse complement strand
TGGTAGCCGCGCCATGCTACAAAAGATCGGTGCTATGCTCATGTTCCCGCGACACGGACACAATCACGGGGTCCTGTGCATCGCCCGATCTGGATCCGAGCGCCTCTTTCTGCCAGCACGTCAATCATCTCCCACGACGATAGCCCCATGATCTCAGCGGCTTTCCAGAGCGATATCCGCCCATCCGTATACATCCCGATAACCTTCTTTTCGATCCATTCGTGCAGTAATGACGCCATCGTTTCAGTTATTTCGGTTCTTTCGATCTTTGCAATCTCTACGAGTGGATAAATCTCGCGTTCCTCTATTTTTAGTAGCATCTCCATCTTCGTTCAACCTCCAGAACCAGAATGGCTTCTGACCAGTCATAAACGTTGCCCACGTCCGCAACAAATCTCCGCTCCACAAAGGTCATTTAACTTTTCTCCACGAAGTTCTTCAGAATCCTGAGCCCCTTCCTGCTCGATTTCTCCGGATGGAACTGGACTGCGTGGATATTATCCATCTCAACCACCGCAGCCATGTCCACGCCGTAATCGGTCGTTGCGGCGATCACGCGCTCGTCCTCCGGAACACAATAGTATGAATGCACAAAATAGAAGAAATCACCGTCATCGATCCCTGCAAGCAGATCCGTGTCGCTGCGTAGCGTAAGCTCGTTCCAGCCCATCTGCGGGATTTTAACCCCGTCCGGCAGCCGGACAACGTCACCCCGGATCAGCCCGAACCCGGCAGCGTCGCTCTCCTCGCTCCTCTCGAACAACACTTGCATCCCGATGCAGATTCCGAGCAGGGGTGTGCCAGAATTCACCAGATCGAATAATCCATCCGCAAACGGCGCAAGATTGCGCATCGCGTCGCCGAAAGCTCCGACGCCCGGGATAACAACCGCGTCTGCGTCCGCATCCAAAAGAGCATTGCTATCCGATATGATAACCGGATTTCCACCCACCTTCGCGAGCGCATTGTGGATGCTGCGGAGGTTTCCCATGCCATAGTCGATTACTGCGATCATGCCTGTATTCGAGTCTCGCGTGAATCATTTATTAAACAATCGATCTTATGATTGAGATGCGAATAGAAGAGGTCTTGACATGGAGAAGCAACTCGTAGCAGTCATGGATTTTGGCGGGCAGTATAGCCACCTGATCGTGCGGCGGTGCAGGAATCTTGAGGTATACGCCGAGCTGATCCCGCACACCACCACGCCGGAAGCGATTCAAGATATGAATCCGAGCGCGATCATCCTGTCGGGAGGTCCATCCAGCGTGTATGCAGAGGACGCCCCGGTATGCGACCCCGAAATATTCAAGCTTGGGATTCCTGTACTTGGAATCTGCTACGGTGCCCAACTGATCGCACGCGATATGGGCGGGGAGGCCAAACACACCGGGATGCAGGAATACGGGAAGACTGAACTCTCGGTGGATGACAGATCGGATCTCTTCGACGGAATCAAGGAAAAAACAACTGTCTGGATGTCGCACGGGGATTTGATCGGGAGCCTGCCCGCGGATGTTGATATCCTCGCACACACAGCAGGGTCTCCTGTTGCAGCATTCAGGAACGAGCGTATCTATGGCATCCAGTTCCATCCGGAGGTTGTGCACACCACAGAGGGCGAGAAGATACTCAAAAACTTCCTCTTTTCGATATGCGGGTGCGATCCCGACTGGAGTCCGGAATCATTCATCAACAGTGCTATCGACGAGATCAGAGCAACGGTAGGAAGCGGTAGGGTGATTCTTGGCTTGAGCGGCGGAATCGATTCTGCAACCGTCGCTGTTCTGCTCAACCGAGCAATCGGGGATGAACTGACCTGTATTTATGTTGACAACGGTCTTATGCGGAAGAACGAGACTGAAGAGATCGTACACACATTCAAAGATAATTTCAAGATCAATCTTGAGGTCGTTGATGCGCAGGACCGGTTTTTGGAGAGACTGCGCGGGATCAGTGATCCCGAGGAGAAACGAAAGGTGATCGGGGATGAGTTCATCCGTGTCTTTGATGAGGCTGCTGCGCGGATTGGGAATGTCGATTTTCTTGCGCAGGGCACGATCTATCCGGACCGGGTTGAGAGCGCAGCAACCTCCGATCTTGCATCGCGCATCAAATCACACCACAATGTCGGAGCGCTGCCTCCGGAGATGAAATTGCGGTTGATTGAGCCGATACGTGACCTCTACAAGGACGAGGTGCGTTCTGTTGCAAAGAAACTCGAACTACCCGCGGGCATCGTCAAACGCCACCCGTTCCCGGGTCCGGGTCTTGCAGCAAGGATCATCGGAGAGATTACACCCGATAAACTCAGGATCTGCCGTGATGCAGGCGCGATCGTCGAAGAAGAACTGAAGAATTGGGGACTTTATGATACCACATGGCAGGCGTTTGCAATGGTCGGAGACGATCTTGCTACAGGCGTTCTCGGGGATGAGCGGTCGCTCGGGCATATCGTGACAATCAGGGCGGTAGAATCAGTCGAAGCGATGACCGCTGACTTTGTCAGGCTTCCTTATGATCTGCTGGAGAAGATCAGCAGCAGGATCACAAACGAGATCAGCGGCGTGACATGGCTTACTTATGCGATCTCGTCCAAGCCGCCGTCCACGATCGAGCCGTGCTGAAAATGCTTGGCAGTGGCTGATCATTGGATGCGGTGCAATCGGAAGAGTGTCATCATCGAAGGTGAAATGGGATTGGAGTGGGGGATGGAGCGGGGAAAGGGAATATTTGTAATGTAACAAAGTCAAGGTACACAACCACGACTAAAACCACCAAAACCACCAAAACCACAATCACCCTTACGAGATGGCAACCATGAAACCGGTGAACGCAACGATTATCGAGATCAGAAACGAGACCCCATCAGTCCGATCGTTCGTCTTCGATGTTTCGTTTGATTTTACGCCAGGACAGTACGTCATGGTCTGGATCAGAGGCATCGACGAGATACCAATGTCGCTATCCGACCACAACACGATAACGGTCCAGAATGTTGGGGATGCGACCTCCGCGCTCTTCAGACTTGTGATTGGCGACACCGTGGGGCTCAGGGGACCTTATGGCAACGGCTTTGATCTCCATGACCCTGTACTGCTCGTTGCAGGCGGGGTTGGCGCTGCACCCCTCGCACCGCTTGCAGAAGCTGCGACAGGGCAGGGTTTTGATGTGCTGACGCTCATTGGCGCACGCACTGGAAGCGAACTCCTGTTTCAGCGCAGATTCGAGGTGGCAGGAGCGGTCAGGATCGCAACTGACGACGGCTCAGCAGGATTTCACGGTCTCGTAACCGATCTCAATGAGATTGCGGACGGCAGAACGTCCAGACACATCTACTCCTGCGGTCCTGAGCAGATGATGTACGCGCTCCTGCAGCGACTGGATGAACAAGCGATCGAACGCGCCCGGTTCAGTCTGCACCGGCATATTAAGTGCGGGCTTGGAATCTGCGGCGCGTGTTGCATCGATCCGTCCGGAGCGCGGGCGTGCGTGGACGGACCGGTCTTTCGCGGGGCTGCTCTGGTTGACTCCGAGTTTGGCAGGTACAGGCGTGGGGCTGACGGGGTGAGAATCCGGTTGTGATGTGGAGGGATTAAATGACAGACACACTGAGACAGAGGCCGATACTGTGACGGACACCGTGACCGATGCTGGTTATGACTCGATGCGTGCGCGATTGGTGGACTACCTGAGACTGCATGTTGGCATGGAACAGATCAGTGAGCGGGTGCTGCAAGCAATCGGAAACGTACCAAGACACCTCTTCGTGAGGGAACGCGACCGGGAGTTTGCTTACAATGATTATCCGATCTCAATCGGGCACGGGCAGACGATCTCCGCGCCGCATATTGTTGCCATCATGTGCACGCTTATGGATGTTAAGGCAGGGATGAGGATCCTTGAGATCGGAGCCGGTTCCGGATACCACGCAGCGGTGCTCGCAGAACTCACTGGAGAACGTGGTACGGTTTATTCTGTCGAACGGATCCCGGAGCTGATGAAATTCGCACAGCAGAACCTCTCGAATGCGGGATACCGAAACGTCGTCGTGACAACAGGAGATGGCACGCTCGGACTGCCTGAACACGCCCCGTATGACCGGATCGTGGTGGCATGTGCCGCTCCTGCGATTCCTGAGCCCCTCACTGACCAGTTGAAGCATGGCGGCAGAATGACGATTCCGATCGGTGGACGGGTGCAGGAACTGTACATGATTCGCAAGAACGAGGTCATATCGAAGGAGAAGATTGGTGCTGTCGTGTTCGTGCCTCTGATCGGGAAATACGGGTTTTAACATCCTGCATCTAACCGCACAGTGTATGACGCATGCGTTTTTCCACACACGCGAGAGGGCTGCCACTACAGACCCGGAACGTCAGAACCGGAAAAGAATTGCCGGACATATTGGGAGAGTTGAGAAGAACCAGTAATGCGGAGAAGGATGAACAAATTCTTGATACGTTAGACGAGTTAGCGGAAGAAACAAAAGGTGTCCATTACCCGAAGAGATACGGCAGATGCGCAGAAGAACCTTTCGCCACTCACCCCGGCTCTCCGTCGGTCTCGTGGTAAATTATGCTGCCGCAGTGCTTGCAGTGCGTGGCATCGGGATCGTGCTGCCTGAGACCGCATCTCTCGCACGTTACGATCCGCTTCTCCGAGGCTGATGACATAAACTCCTTTATCAGCATACCCAGCTGCCACGGTATGAGCGCGATGCTCACAAGTATCATGAGGACGGTTACGAAGCGTCCGGCTGGAGTTACAGGCACGATGTCGCCAAAACCGACTGTTGTGAGCGTCACGATCGAGAAATAGATCGCAGAACCGAGATCATTGATGTCAGGGTTTTCAGCCACCTCAGCTTCGTAGATGAACGATGACGAGACGAAGATGATCGAGACGATCGTGAACACGATCTTCATGATCCTTATTTCGTGCATCTTCGCATCATCGGAGAGGAACGCGCCGGTATCAACGAACCTCATGAACCTGAAGATCCGAAACACCCTGAAGATGCGCACGAATCTGAGATCAAGGAATGTTATGAACGTAGGGATTATTGCAACGAGGTCTATTATGCTGTAGACACTAAAAACGTGTTTCATCTTTTTTTCTGCGACCCAGAACCTCAAGACGTACTCCACGACGAAAACTGTAACTGTCGCAACCTCGATAGTCCAGAAGATACCGGGATTTACGTCATGAAAGTAACTCTCGGTTATGAAGACGAGAACCGTAAAAAGATTGAGCGAAATTATGAACAGGTCGATGAATCTGCCTGCGAATGTCGTTGTGTCGTTGAGATAGAATGCAACCTTCTCTCTGACCGTGAGGGTTCCGGATCGCTGGTGCATGAAATAAATTCTGTCGGGTGTGCTAATATAATTCACCTGAACAATCAGGTTGTGGTTGTGATCACAATCACCGACCACATCACCGACCATACTCGATAATTTTAAGTCTTTTCATCAGCCATACTTTACGAAATGGACGAAAATACCTGATTCTCGCTCGTTGAATAGAAACGCTCGAGTATGTACTCGACATCGTCGGTTTCAAATTTTATATTCTGTTTGATCACGTGTCGATAGCCTTTAAACTCAGCGTCTGGCGGAAGAACGTCTTTGTAGCTCAATATCGCCACACTTTGGTAGTTGTGCTTACCCGAGACAATCCGGCGTTTCCGGAAAATAATGAAAAGTCTGCCTCCGCGGAGCCGAAGGGTTTAAATAAAATGGATGTGTCTTTTGCATGAAATGTGTAATCTTGTCATGATTCATGCAAAGATTGCTGCCAAATAGTTAGGTGGCATGTACAACTCATGTACAAACTGCACGATACGGAGACATTCCAGAATGCCATGTTCCACGCCCCCAACACCCAAAACATCCCACATACACACCCCACACCCCACGCGAGCGAATACGTTCGAATCGGATGGCATCGTGAGCGTGTCATCTCTCGTGCGTGGTTTCAGGACGATATGGGTGGGACGCGATCTCAATCTGTATTTATTTATCGCTGCACTTATATGTTCATTGTACGATGCGGTAAGCACTGCGTTATGCATGAATGCTTTTGGTTACGACTGTGAGGCGAACGTACTGCTCAGATGGGTCATGCATGGTTCCGGCATGATGGGGTTCATCGGCGTGAAACTCTGCGTCACACTGATCGTTCTGGGCGCGATCTATTACATTATAACTAATAATATTCATTTCGAGGGGAATGGTGTAAAAAAGTTTTATGGCGTTTATCTTGGCGCAATACTCAGTAACGCTTACGTCGGTACCTCGAACATCTCGGTAATACTCAGAAACAACTCCCTGTGTTTTTTGAGTCTTGATTCCATGCAGATGGCACTGGTACTGATATTTGTACCAGCGTTTATAATTCTACTTTTTGATCGCAGAATGGGATAGTAATGAAACATTGCGGGCACGCCAGCAGTCGCCACCCGCGCACTGCTCAGTGATTCGGAGACCCGCCTCCTCTCCGCTACCCTGTAAGCGACGGTCGTCTGCGGCATAGTCTGCTCCCTTCCGGGCCTGAACCGTTTTCCGCAATAAAGATAGTGAACCTGCCCTCCGGCAGACGCAACTACCAACGCCATCCCCACAGGACGGGGACTCATTGTTGAATATCCGCTCTTTAACAGCGTTTGAAGTCTCTTCTACTGGCTTCGCCCCCCGCATATCGGCGGTTTCGGGTTACAGGTGACGCCGGGTTACCCGGGCTAGCCCGCAAGTACCCAAGGGGGGTTATGCAAGATTAAGGTTACCCATCTTTCGGGAGTGGGATGTCTGGCGCGCCATATATCTCGTGCCAGTCGAGAAGCTGCCTGTACGTCCGCACCGTCGACTTGCCGGCAGAAAACATCTGTGCGATCTCGGCGTCGTTCTTGCCGGAATCGATTGCGTGGATGAATTCATTGATGTCGTAGGGCATCTCGAAGTCCCTCCACCGAAATAGACCGAGCTTGATCCTCGCCCGCTCGACGTTGCGCATCTTCTTCCGATCGCCAAGTTTCACTGCGATCTCGCCGTCAGTACAGCCCTTGTGATATAACTTGAAGACGGTCACCATCTCGTCGAGCGAGAGCGTGGTCTTGATATCCAGATTGCTGATTGCGTCTTTGATCTCCTGATCGGTGGGGCGGTTAGCGGACGACCGGGATTGCAGGGCGATCATCTCTTCAATGGAATCGTAATCGATGTTGAGCATCGCAGTCTCCTCTTATCTTTTCTGGAAATGAGAATTGCGCGGCACATTATTTAAACCTCGTGCCGCAGTTTGGTTATCCTGAATCATGACATCTGAAGTATATTTTCGGTAGTATGGGGGACGCGTGATTGGGGTTTGTTGCATGACCCGGAACTGATTCGTGTGAGGCTGGCGCCGATCTCCGCGGGCGGACGGCGTGTCAGTGGCTGATAGGGTTTTTAGCCACGGTCTGCGAAAGCAGCGGTGCAGCCATTAACGCTGATTACACTGATTTTATCAATCTACGCATTCATATATTTCCTCATGATGTATGTTATGATCAACTATTGTAGATTAAGACACTACCAACGAATTACGTGGAGATGGGGTATCTGCTTAAAGTAGTGGCATTGGGCTATTACCCCAATAAGAGGTGCGCTATGACCCCTACTCGACATGCTAAACCGGAATAAATTCGTGTCATTCGTCCATTCGTGATAAAAACTGCCAGAAATAGACCAAATTTCCGATAAACTCCTCGAAACCAGAGTGGGGTCTGATAAAATCACAAATGCAGAATGATATCCCGAATTACACAATCCCCAAAATCATCGCCTTCTCAGCCGCCCGATCTGGTACAGCAGCATACTGAGCGATATGATGAGCGCGAGTGCACCCACAAAGAGGACTTCCCTCTTGAGGAATAGCAGAGCGAGTGCATTTTTCGGTCTTGCCACGGTCAAAAGAACAGGCATAGGCTCGCTCCACACACCACGGGAGTCAAGCGACCGAACAAAGATCGTGTGCCTGCCCTCGGTCCAGCCGGTCGTATCGATTGTGGCGGTAGCCTCGGTCGCCTGCCCGTAGTACGCGGTGCGTGTGAACGTAAGTGGGATCCCGTCGCCCTTCTCGCCGAGCACATCAACGAAGTACTCGATGTACCTGATCTCCATTCCCCATCCTGTAACGACATTTGCCGTCATAACCACTGAAACGCCCGCATAGACGTGATCAGGCGTAATCGTAACCTCTGTTATGTGCGGAATCACATCGAAGACCTCAAGCGTGTGGAATGTGATCGGGTCCCTGCCGCCGTGGCAGACGTAGCAGTCCTCCTCGTGCCCGTGTCCGGTTCCACCCATATCGGTCGCATTGAACGGCGGAAGATCGCCGTAGTTGGTGTGGCAGTCCTTGCAATCCCTGACACGGTCTCCCGCGACCCAGCCAGCCCACCCCGGGTCCTGTACGCTTCCGAGCGGGTACGGGCTGTAATGGAACGGCGTATCTGTCACGTTGTGGCACTCGGTGCATGTGAACGCTTCTGTGATGTCAACTTCCCGCACCGCGCCCGTTATCATGACGCCGCCGCGGATCGTGCTTCCCTCGTAGGTCAGCGTCTGCGCATCCGTGAAGTTTGTGTTGCGGTCGTGGCATACGAAACACGATTCGTCAACGGGCAGCCCCCCCTCGCCGTAGATGTGTGTCAGGTTGTGGTACTGGTCAGCCTTTTCGTTGTGGCAGAGCGCGCATGTGTAGGTCTTGTCCACATCCTCAACGATCGCGTCTGCGTAGTGCGCAACCTCGTATTCGGGATGGCAATCGAGACACGCGACCTCCTCCGCCTTCTCGAATTCGCCGAGCCGCATATGCCTCGGATGGCAGTCTATACACTCGATTCCGGCACCGCTCGGCGCAAGCCCGAAGTAGCCGCTCACAACATCGGTAGGCGTGTGGAACTGGCTCACGCCGGTCGCGTTGTGGCACGGCTCGATGCAGTTCACAGCCATGCACTCTGTTGACTTCCCGTGACTCAGTTTGCTGATCTGCGTCTGCGACGGATACGGGAATGTGCCGCCTTCCGCGTGGCAGTCGAAGCAGTAGCCCCTGTGTGCGGTCTCCTCGCTGAGGTTGAGGTGTCGTGTGAGATACGGGCTGTGGATGGTTCCGTTGTGGCACTTTGAGCAGACAAGCGTCTCGTCGATCTTTGTTGTGTCCGCCTTCCCGTCAGGCGCACCAGGGTAATGCGTCAGAATCTGCCCCGGAGTTCCGTACTTCTCAACAGAATCCGCGCTCGTGTGGCACGCCTTGCACGTCCGCTCCTCCGGAATTACGAGTTCCTGGTCGTGAAACGTCCCAACTGTTCCGTGGCAGTCCTCGCATGACCCGCCTTTGTCGTGTGCAAAGACCTGTGACGCGCTCCCGAACTCAGCGCCGCCCACCTCGTCCTGGTGGCAGACCGAGCAGTTGTCAGTCGCAGGAAGGTGATCGCGGGCTGCGTAGTGCGATGCAACGGCTTCATCAGACATCTCCGGAATTTTCTCGTGCTCAAACGTTCCGTTGAGGTGGCACTCGACGCACTCGACCCGGATGTTGATTCCGTCCGTGCTTCCGCCCTTGTAGAAGTGCTCAAAGATCACAGGCGCATCAAAGCTGCCTGTTGCGTGACATGCGACGCACGGTCTGGGATTCCAGTACTCGTCAGGGTGATCGGTAGGCTCCTCGCCATCGCTTGTCAGGTTGCTGTGGCATGCCCAGCAGGCACGGTTGAGAAGGCTTGTCATCGTCGCGTTGTAGGTAGCGTTCTCGTTGAGACCGGCGTGAACCGACTTCCCGAATGCGGTCTCGTTGATCTGAAGGTCAGGCGGTGCCAGTCCTCCGATCTGGTGGCAGCCAAGACAGTCGCCGCCAAACCCGCCGTGCAGAAGTGTGCTGATATGGAATGTAGAAGGCTCGCCTCCGATTGTGAACCTCCTTCCCTCTGGCATTTCATTGACATCGCCGAAGTAGTGCTCGCCCACGGTTTTGTCGGCATCGGTTGTCCAGAGGTCAGGCGAGATCAACATCATATCCTCCAGCTGGGCGATCTCGGTTCCGCTGGTGTTGTCGCTGTCATTGTTGTTGTCTGCTGCTGGTGTGAGTGGTGCGGCTACGACTGCAAGCGCCAGGATGATTGTGAGCAGGAATGTATTTTTAGAGCATCTGTTCACCGTCTGGTGGCTTTTTAATTTCTTCTGGGTGGATGGGTTATGGCAAAGAAGATTAACCACAGAGGACGCGGAAGTCACAGAGCGTTGCTCTTTTCTCTGTGTTCTCTGTGCTCTCTGTGGTTTTCCGAACTCATTCCAGAAGATAATAAAAAGTCTTGCCGTCTGAAGCGCGAGATTTATCAGGGAGGCTGTAAATAGATGGATGGCGCGAATGGCACTAACATCCATCCATCCCCTCGTCATTCGCGCTACCCGTGATCGATGGTACATAATACCGGACTGATACCTTTTAGACCGGCTCATCTCCGAAACACCCCCCCAATACGCACCTGGAAGACCGTAACATCCGCAATC
>JAGGRW010000199.1 GCA_021159385.1 Methanosarcinales archaeon | reverse complement strand
CGTGAGTGGGTTGGTTCCATTTTCCCGGAACGGGATTCTGAAGCTAGATTATGAATTCATCCTGATCTTCAAGAAGTGCGGGGCTGCGCCAAAAGTTTCAAAGGAGATAAAAGAGCGGTCAAAGTTGACAAGAGAGGAATGGAACCAGTACTTCACCGGACACTGGAACTTCCCTGGCGAGAAACAGGATAAACGCGCAGCGATGTTCCCTCTCGAACTTCCAACGCGGCTCATAAGGATGTTCAGTTTCGTCGGCGTTTCGCAGAAGAAGACGACTTCAGTGGACGCGAGTCTCGATCTGATCGAGCAAGAGGGGGATGGGGATGGCGACAGATCCGGATCCGGGCAGGGGATCAAAGAAGCGATGAAACGGCTGCCATATCTCTTCGAAGATCGGGTAAAGATCGACAGGAAGGTTGACCGCTCACAACAGAAGCCAGCCAATCTCCCAACGTAAGGCAGTCACTGGTGGTTCGCAATGGAAAGGGACAAAAAAGCCGCTCTGGTATCTGTATGCGTGACCGCGGTTCTGGCGGCGGTGAAGTACGTTGTCGGCACGCTCTCAGGGAGTATCGCTCTCGTTGCCGATGCGATCCACTCGCTGACAGACGTCATAAGTTCCGCTGCGGTCGTAATAGGCCTCAAGATCTCGGATCGCAAGCCAACCGAGGAGTTTCCTTACGGATTTTACAAAGCTGAGAACATCGTGAGCCTCTTTCTCGCACTTCTGATCTTCTACGCAGGGTACGAGATCGTGCTCACGTCGGTTAAGAAGTTCGGAGAAGCGGGGATTATAACAGACGCCCCGTCCGCACTCTCGATTGCACTGGTGTCGCTCGCAGCAACCATGATTCTCAGCAGCTACAAGCTCAGGGTGGGGCGGGATATGAATTCGCCCAGTCTGATCGCGGACGGGAAGCACACGAGAGCTGACACTTATGCCTCCGCAGCAGTATCCGCCGGAATATTGGGAAACTACCTCGGCTTTTACTCCCTTGATCCGGCTGCCGGCATTCTGGTCTCCCTATTTATCTTCAGATCGGGTTACGAGATCGCCCATGATTCGATACGGGTTCTCCTCGATGCGTCCATCGATTACGAGAGTCTCGACCGGATAAGAGAGATCGCATCCGAAACGAACGGCGTTAGAACGATACGCGCAATCAAAGCGAGGAGTTCTGGAAAATTCATATTCATAGAACTGGAGATTACGACAAACCTGAAAAACCTCGAAAGAGCGCACCATCTCGGAGATCGGGTCGAAGAGAGGATCAAATCCGAGATAAAGAACGTGGACCGGATTTTGATACACATAGACCCTGAGAAAAGAGAGATTATGCGGTATGCGGTCCCGTGTACCGAGAACAGTGGCAAGGGGTCCCGTATTTCGGAGCATTTCGGAGCCGCGGAATATTTCTGCATATTCGACATAACGACTGCAAACGGAGATCTGACCGATATCAGGTTTCTGGAGAACCCGTTCGCAGCACTGGAGCGGAGGAAGGGTCTCAAGGCTGCCGAACTTCTGGTTGCAAAGAGGATCGATAAATTGGTCACAAGAGAGAGTATCGCCAAAAAGAGTGTCTTTTACGTCCTGGATGATGCATACATCGACTCCGAGGTGACCGATCTCGATACCGTTGGAGAGGTTATCGGGAAAGTCATCGGAGAACTCAACCTATGTGGTCGCCCGCAATCGGGGTGATCGGGGCTGTGTGTTGAACCATCGGCACCTAACTCTTCCTTCCGAACCCGATCCTCACATCCACTCCTGCCCCGTTCGTAAACGAGCACAGTTCGGATGCTGAGAGCTGTGCCTGGCCTGTCGCAAGGAGGTTGTCGTCCTCGTCCACGAGAAGCACCTCATCGCCGCTGCGAACGACCGGGTCAACGGAAACGACATGCCGCGCGAATGCGGTCTTCCCCTGTGAAACAAACGGCGCAGCATCGCTGTTGACGACGACCCGCATCCCGGGATATTGCAGGAACGCGTGCAATCGGGACGCTCCGATCATCCCAAGCGTGAACTGATTGTCATCTGCCCGGAGCGTTGCGATCCGCTCGCCATCCTGCAGGATCTGGCGGATCCTGCCGGTCGTGGAGAGCCGGAATTCCACGTCATCCGGAAACACTGCCCTTCCCGCGCCGCGACCGAACTGGTAGTCGGCGATGATTCGTACCTTCCTGAGATGTGAGTTCATATTTGATGTTTGCTGGTCCTGCCGTTTTCTGTGGTACGCTTGCGGTTGATTCCTAGCGTAGATGAAGGGCGACGTTAAGCTCTGGTCACACGTCCATCTGACACTATACAAAAGAGCTCAGTTTGTGGCAGTGCAAAGTATATTCTTCTCGCAATTCCGTGGTCGGAAAGACTGCCCCAATTGTACCTCACATCATCCGGTCCAGCTTCCGTTCGAACTCTCCGAGGTCTTTCGCGGTCACCGCGAGCTTGATCAGTTCGTCAAAGAGAGCGCGGTTTCGTTCCCGGATGTTGTGTACGCGTTCGGACAATCGTTCGGATACTGAGCCAAAACGCGCCGCAAGTGCAGCGATGATGGTCTTCTCCATGCCTTCTTCCTTGCCTTCTTCTCTACCCTTTTCCCTACCTTCCTCAAGCACATCCTTGTAGAACGGGGTTTGTTCCAGCAACTTGTCCTCTATCATGTTTTTCACCACCTCTTTCGGATGTATCAGGCTTGCAAACGTTACCATGCACATATACGCATCCGAACTTATAAGATTTTGTTCAATCGCCTCAATCATCTTCGCCTTACACTCGGCAATATTCGCGTCCGGCATCATCGGCGCGAGTGCGTAGAGCCCGACGAGATCATTCGCAAACACCATCTTCGATCTCATTTCCCAGACCTTGATCACGTCGTAGTTGAATGCAATCACGTGCTTGTTCCGGACGTGGGAGCTATACGTGGTCTCGATGGGGGTCTCGGTTTTTGTGAGGTAGACTACAATCGGGTACACTGGCAACCCGTACCGGTCAAGAATCCTCGCGTAGTACGTGAGCATGCGAACCGGCATCCTGTGATCGTATCTCGTCTGAAACTCGATGTGGATGATCGACTCCTCGCAACCTGCAATCTTCGCAATGAAATCAGCGCGACGCTCGTCTGCTGGGAGGGATTCTGATATTGGTTCGAGACCCGGCTTTTCTCCGAAGACCAGTGTTGCGATATCTCTCGAAAGCTCTTGCGAGATGCATTTTGTGGCAGAGTCGTACTTCATGCATCACGCATAGGTGTGCTGGAAGTTACTAAATGTTCCTGTGCCGTTTGGACTTTTCAGAGAGGGGATTTGCGTAGCACTGTCTAAAAATCCGAGTGTTTTCACTGGAAGCATCATGACCCTCCGGCTCACCCATGAGCATGAAAATATATCACTATTTCGGAGCAATTTCCGATTGTGCCGATTTGCGTACAGAAAAAAACACCCCATCGGCATCTTTTGAAAACCAGGAGAATCCATCAGAATCAGGATGTCCGATGGTTCGATTCATATCTCGACGATCGATGCGCCAAGCCGCGTCATATCCCGAACAAAGCCGGGGTACGAGACCGCAACTGATTCGGCGCCGTCGATCACAGTCCCGCCAGCGACCATGCCCGCAACTGCAAGAGCCATAACGATCCTGTGATCGTCCCATCCGTGCAGGACAGCTCCCCGAATCTCGCTCTCGCCGCCTTTGATCAGGAGTTCGTCATCGGTTTCGCTGATCGCGACACCCATCTTCGCAAGCTCCACAGTCATCGCATGGAGCCGGTCGGTCTCCTTGTACCGAACATGCCGTGCATTTGTAATCCTCATCTCACCTGATGCGCACGCGCCGAGAACAGCAAGCGTCGGCACGAGATCGGGCGTTTTTTCGACATCGACTGTTATTCCGTGCAGATCGCTTTTTCTGACCGTGACCTTGCCCAGCTCCTGATTCCAGACGATGTCTGCCCCCATCTCCGCGAGAATCCGGATGATCGCTGAATCGCCCTGTGCAGAGGGGTACAGGTTCTCAACCGTTATGCCTGTTCCGTCCTGGTCTGCGGCGCGATCGCCAACAAGTGCGCCTGCTGCGAGGAGATACGACGATGACGAGAAGTCTCCGGGAACCGTGTACTTTCGAAGACGATAAACCTGCCCGCTCTCGATCGCAAAACCGGAATCATCCTCCCTGACAGTGATTCCCGCACTGCGCAGGACCTCAAGCGTGACGTCAACATACGGTCTTGATTTCAGAACGCCCTCGATTGCGATCACAGTATCCTCCTCTGCGAGCGGAGCCGCAATCAGGATGGCGGAGGTGAATTGCGAACTGATTGATCCGTTGATTCTCGTTTTTCCACCTTTAAGAGGTCCCCGCACCACAATGGGTGCAGTCCCGTCTCCTCTCGTCGAGAACACATCCGCACCGAGGTCGGTGAGCGCATGTAAAAGCGGTTCGTTCGGACGGGTTCTGATCGAAGCGTCACCGGTAAGGACGCTTGTCCCGTGTGCAAGCGATGTTATCGCCGTAAAAAACCGAAGCGTCGTTCCCGAGTTCAGGACATCGATTACGTTGTCAGGCACCTCCGGACGGGGCACGCCTTTTACGATCAACCGATTCTCCGACTTTGATCCGAATGCAGCGACATCTGCGCCGATCAGCCTCGATGCGTTTATCGTCGCCAGCGTATCATCCGAGAGCAGCGGGTACAATATCTCGGATTCGTCAGAGAGTGCTGCAATAGCGATCGCCCGGTGCGTATAACTCTTTGACGGCGGTGCCTGGATCGTGCCGCAGGCAGATGATCGATCGATGCGAATCTTCATAATCTTCATTCGACCGCAAACATTTATAATCATCCCGTATGATGTATCTTTGGTGAGTGTGTGGACATCTACGACATGTTGCGTGGCTTTGGTACTGGTATCTGCGTTCTTGATCCTGATCTTCGGATACGGTACACGAACGACTGGTATATGAAAGCGTTTGGCGACGATACCGGCAAATATTACTACGAACTCTTCGGATACAAGCCAGCCATGCACGACCGGATTTTAAAGTCGTTTGAAGAGGATAAACCGATAACCGTTCCTCAGACCGTGCGAGATCTGATTGGCAGGGAGTTTGATGTGACGCTTTCGATAATTCCACTCACAGACTCTTCCGATACCAGATTCGCCGCCATCGAGATCGTGCAGGACGTTACTTCACACGCGGAGACCGACAACAAAATTAAGAGTCTGTTATCTGAGATGGGCGCGGATTGTGTGGATCGTACCGATTGTGCGGACTCCATATCGTTTGGCATATTCATAAGGGATGCGGAGGGCGAGATCGCGTCCATTGACTGGCTGAATGCCGCAACCGGGTCCGATCTTGCACATGACATGCAGGACCTGCAGGAGACGAATATGATTGGACCCCCGTCAGTTCTCTTCGGGCGGTTTGAGGAACGCAGCAGCTCCCCTGTGGACGTATCCGGATTGAGCGAGATGACCGAGGAGCTTGCACAGTCGAACCTCGAACTCGCGAGCATCATCAAGTCACAAGATGACGTTCTGAACACAGTTTCACACGAACTGCGGAACCCGATGACTGCGATTAATGTCTACGCAGAACTGTTGCATGGCGAGAAGCTCGGCGAGATAAACGAGAAGCAGGAGAGCGCTCTTCTGAAGATAATTCGAAACAGCGATCGGATCATCGCTCTTGTCAGTGATATGCTCGATGTCAGTAAAATCAGGTCAGGGAAGATGGTTTTGAACGTAAGCAGCGTTAACATCAATGAAATGATCGATGAGATCATGGATAACATGCGATCGCTTGCAGACGAGAAGAATATCCACCTGTCAAGCGATCTCCCTGACCCTTCCGATCTGTCGGTTAAACTCGATTTAAACCTGATGACACGGGTTCTGATCAACCTGCTCGACAACGCGATCAAGTTCACGCCGGAAGGAGGGGACATTACGATCGCTGTGCAAGATTGTAAGAGCACGATCGAGATTTCGGTATCAGACAACGGCATAGGAATCCCTGAAGAGTTGCTCGCCAGCATATTCGAGGAGTTTTTACAGGCGAAGTACCACAAGGGCACAGGCCTCGGGCTTGCTATTGCAAAGAAGATCGTTGAGATGCATCATGGATTACTCGAAGTCACAAGCGTCGAGGGTAGAGGAAGCACCTTCACAATCATACTGCCAAAAGGTGATTAATTTGAGAATAAAGACTGGGATCAGGGGATTTGACGAAACAATTCAAGGGGGAATCGTTCCGAACAGGATATATGTGGTGAGCGGTCCTCCCGGCAGCGGAAAAACCACGTTCGGGGTGCAGTTTCTGGCGTATGGCGCAGGAACAGGAACGCCAGGGTTGTACGTATCGCTTACGCGCGGTTCCGAAGCGACGATTGAGAGCATGTCTAACTATAACCTGAACATACCGATCTTAATTGAGAGAGGAAAACTCTTATTCATGGACGCAAAGTCGGTTGCGGTTTACGGGGACGCGGATACGACGATCAACCCGTCCACGATCTATTCTGAGATTGTGAACACAGTCAGGAAACACGCGATAAAGAGGCTTGTCATCGACTCGATGTCCACACTGCGTTTCAGCATCAGGGATCGCAGATCAGAGGATGAAGAGGTAGGGAGGTTCATACAGAATCTCAAACTGCTGGACGTGACCACGATCCTCCTCTCCGAGATGATTGATCCGAGCGTCTACGCAACAGAGCAGTACGCGTGTGACGGGCTCATCTTTCATCACAATTTTATGCGCGGCAGGTCGATGGTTCGTGCCATTCAGGTGATTAAGATGTGCGGCACCGCACACGACTGCGAGATGCGGAAGCTCGGTTTCGCTGAGGACGGGCTGTTTGTGGCAGGGAAGATTGTGTGAAAATGAACGAGAATGCAAAGAACCTGATAAGACGGGTGTATGCGCTCGGATTTGATGTTGGGTACCACCACCATTCCGAGGTTGGCTGGGTCTCCAGTACGTACGCGGATCTGACCCATATAGTCAGTGCTGCCGCGCACAGGGATTTGCTGCGTAAATATTACGAGAAGGGGAAAATCGACGGGGAAGTCAAAAGAAGACGCGATATACGTGCGGGTTCCAGAGAGTCGGACGCGAAATCCAGAGATTCCGTCGCCTTCGACTATGAAACCGCCTCCTCGGCGGTGTTACTGATGCGAGAGCCGCAAATACTCGCAATGACCTCACAGATCTGTTTAACTGCGCTACTCAGTCAACCAATGATTCTCAGGGGTTTCATGATGCCGGATGATCCGGATCCGGAGACGATCGATTAATCAGTCACTCACTCGTCCTCAATCTGCTTTACGATCACCTGATCGATCGTGATCTTTGCGTTCTTCAGGATGATCCTGATCCCACTATCCGGGGATGCGGCAGCAATCGGCAGCGGCATCCCGACCGGAATTCCGGCTGAACCACCAGCCACGCCTGCGCCAATACCAACGCCTGCACCTGCAACGGGAACCACTCCCGGAGCCGCAGCAGGGGCCGCCTTCACCGCCTCCTTTTTGGCTTCCGTCTTCGCTTTTTCCGCCTCTTTCTTCTTGAGCGCTGCGATTGCGGGGTGCTTCTTCTCGGTCAAAAATACCTTCAGCGAATCGAGATCGGTTGCGTCCTCTTCGGTTGCAATAGCGTCCACGATGTCATCAGGAATGTCGTCGATCACCCGGTCTTTCAGGCGTTTCGGCATCCAGCCAACCCGGTTCCAGCCGCCGTCCGCAGCTATGAACTTTGGGGACCTGAAGTAGTTGATCCCGATTCCAAGGAAGCCTACGACCTGCTTGCCGCCGCCGGTCTGCCCAGCCATATTTGCAAACGTAAGCCCGTTCGGCGCGGGATCAGCGTGATCACGGTCCACCCATGCGATGATGTCGAGTTCGGGGATGTAGAAGCCGACGACCTCGAAGCAGCCGCAGGACGTGTGAGGATACTCAAAGAATGAGTGCAGCTTGATTCTGGAGTACTCGCCCTGTGAGAGCGACACTGCGACCTCGTTCACGCCCTCGTACTCTCCGCCGATCTCGTCGATACACTCGCCCTTCGCAATCGCAAACTGCGGACCATCAGGATCGACCTTTGCAGCAGCCCGCCCATCGAACCAGTTGATCGCGCCGCAGAGCGAGACCCGATCCGGCGTCACGATGCAGACGTTGGTCGGAGCAAACGACTGGCAGAGCGAGCACCCGTAGAACGTGTCCACATCCTCGTCGTGCAGATCGCGCGTTCTTGCGTCCCGCGCCTTATAGATCGCCTCGACGTCGGGCAGCCTCTTCTCGATCTCTTCCAGATCCGTTATGTACAGCGCCTCCATCTTCTCAATAAATGGCATCTCGTTCTTAAAAAGCATCATCGTCGCTTTTGCGATCGGCTCAAAGGAATTAAGCCCCTTCTCGATCGCATCCTTGCCGACGCGGAGCCAGATATCGTACCGCTGGTTGAGGTGCATGAGACCGCTGATATAGTTCTGAAAATCGTGATTCCGACGCTCAACAATAGCCTCGAGGTCGGGTTCCACCGCACTCCCCGCGATTTTATAGATCATCGCAAAAGGATACCTCTCGCCCTCTTTCATCTCAGATAGCTCCGGACCGATCAGGGTGTACCCGTCGTCCGTAATCTCGTCCATCTCCGCAGCACGCACCAGTTCAAAGCCCTTACTCTTCGGTCCTGCGAGTTCTATGTGCATGTCGTCTTTTCTGATCCGTTCCCCCTCAAACATCGGGGATAGCTCAAATGGGAATTCGTCTGCCATCAGGTGCCTCCTGGAATTAGATGATGAATCATGACAATCTACTTAAGCCTTGTTGTTTTCTGGTACTTGAATAGCCCTACTTCTGAATGCGATATACAATAATAGTGCGTGTTTGGGGACTCTCACGGAATAACATGGTCAGACTAAAATAGCCTCAAACACAGCCACAATATTGGATAACATTCGTGCAATTTGTGGAATTCGTATCATTCGTGATTTATTGTGTGAATTTGGCAGCGTTTGCAGGTTCGCTTCCCTGCGATCTCTCAACACTTATGTGCCCCCCACGCATACAACAATCCATGACCAGTCTGATCTTCGATCCGTTCATGGGCGCGTCAGGAGACATGATAATCGCAGCCCTGGTCGATCTCGGCGCAGATCCATCGCGTGTCAGATGCGCTATGGAGTCTGCTGCGTCTGTTGCCGTCGGAATCAGCAGAACCTCGAGAAATGGGGTTGCTGCGACCAGAGTATCCGTTGTTCCGGATGTGCAGGAGGGTGACGCACGCAGCTATCCCGAGATCGTGGAAGAGATCCGATCATCGGAGTTGCCTGACCCGATAATCGAGGATGCGATCGCAATCTTTGACATAATCGCTTCTGCCGAGTCGAAGGTTCACGGAACGCCACTTGCCGAACTCCACTTCCATGAAGTCGGGCAGGCAGACGCGATTGCGGACGTGATCGGGGCATGTACTGCGATTCACGATCTCGCCCCCACAGAAATCTTCTGCGAACGGATCATGACCGGAACCGGGTTTGTTGCGACCGCACACGGAACGTTTCCGGTGCCAGCGCCGGCGACGCTTGAGATTCTCGCAGGTTCCGGGCTGTTATGGGCGTCGGGAAGCGTCGAGCACGAGCTCCTGACCCCAACCGGCGCAGCGATACTCGCACATCTGGTGCAGACCAGAAACCTTCCGGAAACTCCAGAACGTGCCGCGATTCGCATCGGTTACGGCGCAGGGAAGGCGGATGACCTTGCGATTCCGAATGTGCTGCGTACAATTCTCTGTGAGTGTGAGCGTGAGTGCGATCATGATGGAGAGTACGATAGTGGTTATGATGGCGATTGCGCCGCACTCCTGCGAGATCGCGTCGAGGTTATCGAGACGTCGGTCGATGACGTGACCGGGGAGGTGCTCGGCAACCTGATTCGGGAACTGATCGCAATGGGCGCTCATGATGCGATCGTGATTCCTGCGACGATGAAGAAGGGGCGGAGCGGGCATCTGATTCAGGTGATCGCAGAACCCGGCGATTCCGCACGGATTGCCCGCAGGATAATCGAGGAGACCGGTTCGCTTGGCGTGCGCATATCCCCGACAAAGCACAGGTTGATCGCAAGAAGGATTTCGGACTCTGTCAGAATCGAGATCGGCGGAAGAGTGTGGGATGCCGCAATCAAGGTCGCAACGGACGGTAACGGCAAAATCCTGAACATATCAGCCGAGTTTGAGGATGCGAGGGTGATTGCACAGGAAACGGGCACACCCCTGCGCGAGGTGATGCGCAGGATCGTGGATCTTGCATGGACTAACCTTGTTTGACTCTATGTGACGATGTGAGTATCAGTGTTCTCGATTGCAAAGGAATTTGACTACAACGTTGCCACATCATTAGATCCTTTGGATCGGGTTTTTTATTCTTTTAATTGCTATATCAATAATTCTGGGATCGATCCAGAACTTTGATGGGTTATCTCTAAAAACGATCAATATCTCGACCGCCGCCCCTACCGCCAAGATACGTCTTTCGATGCAGTCTGAAATCACGCCAATCGTCCCTTTCACCTTAACTCCGGCGTTCTTTGCAGCCCGTCGTCCATCTCTCTCGTTTATCAAGAGCA
>JAGGRW010000219.1 GCA_021159385.1 Methanosarcinales archaeon | reverse complement strand
GGAGTGCTGGCTGCAGTGCTGGCTGCGTATGTGGCGGTGCTGGCTGTGGAGGTAGAGGCGGGACGATTCATCCGATGACGGTTTAGCGAAAGTTTTAGGTGTGCCGGGTGCAATAGCAAAAGAGATGAGTGAGCTATCAGAACAGGGTTTAAAATTATTGATCCCCACCTATTACAAAAACGAAAAGGAGCTTTTGAAGGAAGCATTCAGGATCATTATACGCAATAATCCGAGGATAAGGATTGACCTTGCACTGAAACTTTACAATAGCAAGAAAACTTCTTTAGCAAAGTCTGCTGAAATTGCAGGTCTTACGACGATTGAGTTCAAAGAGCTTCTCGCAGACCGGGGGATAAAAAGAGAAATCGAGGGAGATGAAATAGAGGAGATCGACAGGAAGATCAAAGAGGTCTTTGGATGATCGTGGTCTCCGACAGCGATATTTTGAGCATGTTCGGAAAGGCTGGCGCGGTTTCGCATCTTAAGCAGTTGTTCGGGGAGATTTATATCCCACCGGCTGTGTATGAGGAGCTCAGAAGGGCAAAGGAGATAGGGTTCGATTTTGTGGATGACTTGATTGACAACATCATGATTCTGAATTTGAGTGGCGAGGAGTACTCGGAGTTCGTCCGGCTTGTCAAAGATGAGCGGTACCTGCACAGCGGGGAACTGCAAGGGATCGTGCTATGCAGGAACCGAGATGGTGTACTTCTGACAAACGACAGGAGAGCAAAGAATTTCTGCAAGAGGGATGACATTGCGTATTTTGATGCTAAAGGAATTTTAAGGTCTTTTTACCGGAAAAGGGTGTTGAACGAAGAAGAAATAAGAAGTCTGGTTAAGGAGATCGAAGAAAAAGATAACACGAAGATAAAAGGGGTCTGGGAGATATTTGAGTGAGATCGGCATCGAACGCGTCAGTGGGGGCAACAGCGACGCCGCCGGAGAAGAAGGGCATACCGTGCTTTGAGGGCGTCTTCGCAATCGCGGGACTGCTTGCGGTCGCATACCTTGCGATGCGGAAGCGACGGACCTATGCGACCGATCGAAGTGAAGAGAGAAATCCCTTCGACGCTTTCTTTTTTTGTAAATGCGGTTCTTCAGGCTGGTTCTCGCTTGGGACTTTTCAATCGCCAATTGCGGTCGTGAACTGCCACATCACAAAGACGCGAGCAGCCAGGGGGTTGCCAGAGTTCGACAGCAGCCACCATGACCGCGGGAGTGCTGGCTGCAGTGCTGGCTGCGTATGTGGCGGTGCTGGCTGTGGAGCTGATAGGATCCGATCTATATGTGAAACAGGATATCGATAGTCCATGGTGCATCTGCGGGGCGACGGCAGGCATGTGTGCAGCCTCGCCCTGGAACTTCACGCCATCCGAGTCCGGTCTTCGTTCAAACTCGCTGGCATCCTTCGTGGTTGCAGCGAGCCTGGTCCGGTCATCGAAGAGAGAACCGTTTTCTTCCCAGTGATCGGGTGCATTCACCCGGATTTGGGGATACCGCTGGAAATTATGGAAACACCCCATCACTCTCTTCGACCCTCATAGTTAACCATCTATTACGATGCTGAATTTTCACATCAAACCTTCCATCACAACAGAAGGTTTATTTGGCTGAATGTTAGATGTAGTGCTATGAAGGAAATCATAAAACGATGGAATCCGTGGTGGCTATACGGCAGGGTCCCTGAATCAAAGACACGTATTGCAAGACCTGAAACACTCGGCGGGATCGTAAAGCTGCTGAACATAAAGGAGATCATCGGAATAACCGGTGTGCGCAGATGCGGAAAGTCAACGGTACTATACCAGCTAATAGACCACCTGATCGAGGACGGGGTTAATCCGACAAATATATTATATTTCAATCTGGATGAACCGTTCGAAGACAAAAGCATCGGTATACTTGACAGTATATTCGAGAACTACATCGAGATAAACAATCCAGCCGGTCAGAGGTACATATTTTTAGACGAGATACAGAACATAGAAAACTGGGAAACGTGGCTAAAAAAATATTACGACCTCTATGACACCGATATCAAGTTTGTAATAACCGGATCGAACAGTACGATGCTTTCTGATAAACTGTCGAGATTGCTGACTGGCAGGATCATCTCAACGACTGTTTATCCGTTGTCGTTCAAGGAATATCTGGGATTTGTTGAATTCGAGCTTAAGGATGCAGATGTACAAAGAAGTGAAGTGATTCACCATTTTTTGAATTACCTGAACCGCGGTGGTTTTCCCGAGGTTGTCCTGGAAGATGATGCGGATATAAATCTTATGCGTCTGAATGAATATTTCGACAGCATCCTGCTGCGGGATATCATAGTCAGTAAAAAAATAAGGGAAAGTTCAAAGTTGATAGATCTGGCGAACTATTCCCTCACAAATATCTCAGCAATGTTAAGCTACATGAAGATGTCAAAAGCGATAGGACTGTCTGTGGGCAGCATAAAGGAATATCTCTTATATCTGGAGCAGGCATACCTGATATATCAACTGAACTTCTTCTCTTATGCCCTAAAAACTTCACTTGCCATCCAGAAACCAAGGAAAATATATTGTATTGACAATGGTCTTCGGAATGCGGCGTCTTTCAAATTCTCATCTGATGAAGGCAAACTTGCGGAAAATAGTGTTTTCGTTGAACTGAAAAGAAGAAACCTTGATGTATATTACTGGAAAGGTAAGAGGGAGGTGGATTTTGTTGTAAAGAGGAGGGATAATACGCTGATGGGCGTTAATGTCACTTACGCTGATGTTATAGACGAAAGGGAGATTAAAGCATTGCTTGAATTTAAAGAGAACTTTGGGGAAAGGGTTTCAGAACTGATCCTGCTTACAAGGAATGTCGAGAGATTAGAAGACGGGATAACATACATTCCTATCCGGAAGTGGCTGCTTGGGTCTGGTGAATAGATACCTACGATCTACTATTTTGTAGTAAACAGCAGTGATAAAAGTGGCAATTCCACCCGAGCGCACGACCCCGCAATGATCACAACAGAAGAGACGCGGACGATTGCACCGGCGGCGGGCGCAACGCCTACGAAGCCGAAGCAGGGGTTGCCAGAGTTCGACAGCAGCCACCATGACCGCGGGAGTGCTTGCTGGCTGCGTATGTGGCGGTGCGGCGGCTGGGTTATCTCTGCGATCGATTGGGGATTGATATCGATCTTCCGGCAGTTAAAACGCGGAACTACCTGCTACTTGATCCAACTATCCCAAACAGAGGCTTGAAAAACAAATGCTCAAAAAATGCAAGATGGAAGCTGGTCATAAATCTTGATGAGGAAATGCTGGGGGGGTTGGGATCATCCCTGCAAGGGATATCCGGAGCAGGGCAAGAGAACTGGTTGTTAGGGCATCTCGCTTCGATGAACAGTACTTGCCCAATAAGTTGTGGTCCTATATATCCTCATCTGCGTTCATTTGCGTTTATCTGCGGTTGATTAAGGAGATCACATCTGAAATTAACCGCGGATGGACGCGGGATTTACACAGATAACCACATAATATTGAGCGGGTACGATGAACATGGCTCTTAAGGGCGGAACTGGTATAAGAAAAGTTTATATCGAAAATTACAGGTTTTCCAATGATCTTGATTTCACTCTTCTTGAAAAAATGGATAGCGTCGCGTTGAATGACTTGTTAGGGAGTGCGGTTCTCGGAGCCCGCGATGGACGCGAGATTTACGCAGATAACCATATAATATTGGCCAGACCAGAAAACGTCGCTATCTGCGAATTGGACCTACAAGACGCAATTTCGATACAAAAGGGAGAGAAACAAACTCCATAGCAACAAACCTTTATATCAATCAGCGGTCAATAGTCAACACGTAATTCACGGTGGTTGCAATGGGCATCATAAAAAAAATCAGAAGTAACTTCTCTTCGGCATTTAAAAAAATATTCAAGCGTGGAAGAAGGCGACGGATCGGAATCTACGGTCCTCCGAACGCGGGGAAGACCACGCTTGCGAACAGGATCGTCAGGGACTTCACAGGAGACGCGGTGGGCTCGGTCTCTGATATCCCGCACGAAACAAGAAGGGCACATCGCAGGGAGGGTGTGACCATCGAATCGAACAGCTCTTCAGTCGTGCTGGACATCGTGGACACTCCGGGGCTTGCAACGAAGATCGATTTTCAGGACTTTATGGCACGGGGACTCTCTGAAGAGGAATCCAGGCGAAGGGCAAAGGAAGCGACCGAAGGAGTCGTGGAAGCTGTCAGATGGCTCGATGACCTCGAAGGCGTGATCCTTGTGATGGATTCGACCGAAGACCCATTCACACAGGTGAACGTCACCGTGATCGGAAACATGGAAGCGCGCAATCTTCCGCTACTTATTGCGGCAAACAAGATCGATCTCGACAACTCATCCCCGTCCAACATCAAGAACGCGTTTCCGCAGCATCCGCTGGTGCCGATCTCCGCGCTGACCGGCGACAACATCGACGTCCTTTATGAACAGATCGCAAAACATTTCGGGTGATCGGATGAATGGCATACAGATGGACCTGATCTCAAAAGATAAGCTCGACCGGCTCTCAACGGTTGAGAAGGTGCGTATGATCCTTGATTCTGTGGAACAGGGGAAGATCATCGTTCTTGAGAGCGGACTCGCCCCGAATGAGGAGGCAAAGCTAATCGAGGCGACGATGGCGAAGATAGACCCCGGGGAATTCGCAGGAATCGAGATCGAGAGCTATCCCGGGGATGTGAGCCAGTCGTGGCTCGACAAACTGCTCAAGAAACCGATCAACCGGGCTCGCCTGACCGTGATAGGGCCCGCTGATCAACTGAAGATGCTAAAGCGCGATCAGGACGTGATCAGCACGCTCGTGTCTGCGAGGTGAGGGGTTTTTGGTTTTGGATGCACTCTCGTTTGACAGGTACCATCTGAAAAAGTATTTGCTCACGTCATCCACCTCTTCTGCCGCCAGTTGCGAATCGTTCCGAACCGCCACATCACAACATCATTTCCGCAGTCAGTTGAGCGAGATCGGGACGGGATACGATTCGCCTGATTCTGATGGATTCTGTGGTTTTCAAGAGATGCTGATACGAGGGGCTTCTTATTCATTCTCGTTAATCTTCAGTCTTTCTGAAAAATATACAGAAAAACCTCAATCTGTGTTCATCCGTGTTAATCTGTGGCTAAAAGTCGTATCAGCCACGGATTTACGCAGATTCAAGGCGATATCTGCGTAAATTTGTGAAATCCGTATCTGCGATAATTATCAAAATCGCCCATTTTTTAGATGGTGCACCGGTTACCACTAAATTTGGAGTGAATGCGTCTTTCTCGCACATCTCATCAACTATAGAACGACCTGACTTTTTTTACAAAAAGTACCATCTCTCTCTTTTGACAGTATCTCCCGATAGCGTTTTTAATGAAATGCCCGGGACGGGTTTCGATCCCGTGATCTCCAGATTTCTCCGGATATTTCGGCGCACTTGCGTTTTCCCTATGAGTCTGGCGCCCTCCCGGCTAGGCCACCCGGGCATACAGGACTGAATCAGTGGTAGTTCTATTAAAGCGTATCGCCGGAAGGTCGGAAGGCGTGCGGACCGGTACCATCCGAAAACCCCGGCGATCCGGCATGGTCCGACACGATCCGACACGATCCGGCGCAGTTGGCACATCTGCACCGTCGGACAGGATCAATCCGATCGATCTGATCAGTCCGATCCGTCCTTGAATCGCACCTCGACCGCGTCCGCGTGTGCCTTCAGCCCTTCCGCACCTGCTATCGCAACAATCGTGTCTTTGATCTCTGCCAGCCCGTCTTTTCCGATTATCTGGATGCTCGACTTTTTTGTGAAGTAGCCGACATTCAGCCCCGAGTGAGTCCATGCGTGTCCAGCGGTGGGCAGCACGTGGTTCGTCCCTGATGCGTAATCGCCAGCCGAGACCGGAGCATAATCGCCGACAAAGATCGAACCGGCATTGCAGACGCTACTCAGCACATCAAGCGGATCCCTGACCATGATCTCGAGATGTTCCGGCGCATACGTGTTCGAGAACTCGACGCACTCGCCAATCGAGTCAAAGATAAGGATTGCGCCATTCTCAAGCGATTTTTCGATAATCCCTGACCTGATGGCTCCTGCCGCCTGCGATTTGATCAGTTCGAACGTTTCATCAGCAACCGCCTCAGACGTCGTTGCGAGGATCGATATGGCGTTCGGATCGTGCTCAGCCTGCGCTAGCATATCCGCTGCGATGAAATCGGGGTGCGCAGCACCATCTGCGATTATCAGGACTTCAGAGGGTCCCGCTGGAAAGTCGATCTGGGTCGGAACGAGCATCTTTGCCGCGGTCACATAGACGTTTCCGGGTCCCACGATCCTGTCAACCGCAGGCACAGTCTCTGTGCCGTACGCCATCGCAGCGATCGCCTGCGCCCCACCGATTGCGAAGACTCGATCTGCGCCCGCAATCGCTGCGGCAGCGAGCGTCAGCGGGTGGACGCAGCCACCTCCATCTCTGCCATCGCCCACATCGGCATCGTGTGCGGGTGTGGGTGCGGGTGCGGGTGCGGGCGGCGTGCATACGACAACCTCAGGAACAGATGCGACCTTCGCAGGTATGACCGTCATCAGTGCGGTCGATGGGTACGACGCCTGCCCGCCCGGGACATAAGCGCCGATGCAGTCAAGGGGTGTCGTCTTCTGCCCGAGGCTGATTCCGGGCGCAATCTCACTCAACCAGATATCGGGTTCGATCTGGGATTCGTGGAACCTTCTTATGTTGTCGGCTGCGGTTTCGAGATGATAAAGAATTTCAGGGTCGATTCCGTCGAATGCTTCTGATATCGCGTCGCTTGTCACCTCGAGCGCTGACAATTTGACAGAATCAAACTCTTCGGCGTAGTCGATGAGCGCTGCATCGCCTCTCGCCCGCACATCCGCAAGAATCTCCGAAACGACCGGTTTCACCCTCTCAATCTCCGCCTCCCTGTTGAGGAGGGCGGCAAGTTCGGCGTCAGTCAGTTGTGTATGGTGTTTTTTTAGCATGTTCTAGCCCCAATCTCACAGTCGCAAGATTGACTTTGTGACGACTTTTGAGATGGCGATTTATCTTCAATTATTTTAATTATTTTTTCTTACAAAAAAAGAGCGCCCCCCGGACCTCTCCGGGGCTCAGGAAACCACGGCTCACCCTGATCAGTACTTGATCACAAGTTCCTTCTGCTCGCTCGGTGGCACCGGCTGCGAGACCAGGACATAATCCGCCTTGTCAGAGAGATACCCGATGATCGAATCCGACCGGTCGGGGTCGAAGGTGTTCATGTTGTCGTCGATCACAAAGAACGGGAAATCAGGGATATAGTTCTCCTTTGCCGAGATCTGAAATACCAGACCGAGCGTCAACTGCTCCGCCTTGGAGAGACTGGATAGCGACTGTGTCTTTCCGCTCTCGTGCTCAACAACCGCATCGAGTGAAGCTAGTCTGCCTCGCACGATCTCTTTCACGATCTCGATCTTCCGAAACGTCGTGAATCCCATCTTCCGGTATATCTCGTTGATGTTCTTGTTGAAACGGTCAACCGCTCCGAATACCTCGTGCTCGTACTCATCCTTCAATTCCTCAATCTCCGATCGCAGATTGTCGAGTGCGCGCCTCTTCTTCGTCGCATAATCTTCAAGTGACTCTCCGATCGTGTAATCCGGAATCTCCTGAGTGAGCCGGTCAATCTCCTTCTGATTGTTCCTGACCTCGTTTTCGTATCCTCCGATCTTCTCACGTACTTTGTTGAGGCGATCCCTGCTCTCGGTTTTCACAGTCTTTGCAGCGTCCTCGTACTGCTGTTCGAGGATTTCAAGGTCATGTGCGCGCTCTGCTATCTCATTTTCCACGTCATCGCGGAGATTCTTACGATCTTCCAGTTCTTTTAACAGATCACTTGCCTCACGCTTTGCTTTATCCCGTTCTCGTCTCTTCGAGGTGATATCTTCCTTCCTTCTCTTGAGATCGTCCAGATCACCTTTGAGAACCTTTATATCCTCTTCTTCGCCACGCATCGCCTTTGCAAAATCCGTTATGCACTCGCGCAGTTCCTTCCGCCGATTGTCAAGTGCTTCACGGTCTGCACCGCTGCCGCATATAGGACAGTTACCAGGTCTTCCGAGCAACGTGTCCGCCCTGCTAAGACTCGGGTCGTCCTTCACACTATCAGGCAGAACTCGTCCCTCCTCGCTGTGTATCTTGTACGCCTTGTCAACCACGCTCCACAGGTCATCGAGCAGGTCCTTGACCGTCTTCATATCCTTCTTCCTTCGGGCATGGATCTGGAGTTTGGAATCGAGTTCTTCGACCCCCTCTTCTTCGAATTTTTCTTCAAAATCGATAATATCTTCATTGAGTCGTTCATAGCGTGTTTTTGCCTTCTCATACTGATCCTGATGCCGCTTGACCTCCCCTTCCCGGCTCCTGAGCCGCTCTTCGAGGTCTCGAATCTCCTGTTTCTTGGAAGCGATATCCTCGCCGACCTTGGTCAGATCTCTTGTTCCGGTCTCCTTCTCGATCTCGCCTTCCAGTTTCTGTACCTCGCCCTGCAGTTTCTGAATCTCGCCCCGCATCGACCCGATCTCGGCATCGAGTTTCTGGGCGCTTTTCAGGTTCTCGATATACTCCTCAAGCTCCCTCTTCTTCTCCTCAAGCTGACTCTCCTTTCTGCGGATGTCATGTTCGATGATCTCGGCTCCGCTGATGCTGTTTACGAACCGGAGAACGTCAAACTCGTTCTGATCGATCTCCAGAACCACCCGGCTCTTCGGGGTGAAGAACGCGATCTTCTCAGCATTCCTCCACTGGCTGAACGTGCGATCCTCTGCCGCATCCGCCTGCACTATCGCGTCACTCACACGTCTGAGATGGCGCACATACTCATCACCAAGTTTTATATAACCGGTGTCATTGTCTGCGTTCAGGGTATCCCGGAGCATGCCCTCGTCATCGCTCGCGAGACATTCGATCCCGCGCAGCAGACTTGACTTGCCCATGGCGTTCGGTGCAGTGATGCGGTTAATCCCTTTCTTAAGTTCAAACGTATGAACTCCTGTAAATCCGCCTATATTTTGCAGTTCAAGTTTCATTATATCACCTTATGTACGTCAATCCCCATAAAGGTCTAGTTCCGCACGCTTTGCATGTGCTTTGAAACTTCCCTTCTTCATCTGCGCGGTGAGTAGTACGCCCGGTTTTTCCCACATCGTGAAGATCGTATCGATCCGGTGCAGAAGACCATGCGAAAGTGGTATCTTTATGCCGTCCTCCGTGTGTATCAGGGCTCCGCTATCCGAATCCACCCGGTCAGTGTACTCGGCGAAGAACATGTCAACTTCCGCCCGTTTATCAGATACGAAGAATCCTCGACACTTTTTCATCTCGAACTTGTACGTATACTTACGGTATTCGTCCCATTTGATCTCTGATCGCTTTATAACCGCGTTCCACTGTTTATCCGACAGTTCACTCGGCTTATCAGAGAGGTCGCCGGTTCCCACGTTTGTTCCGTACAGTTCATCCAGCACACGCCTCCGAAACGTGTATCGGATCACGTTTTTGATCTTCTCGTTGAACTGTTCGTCACTCAGGCTTCCCACGACTTCGTGAATGGATGTTCCATCGACCACATCGGTGAGCAGAATGAACGCCAGCGTGCTGTGGTAGCCTGTATGATCTTCGATGGTTGTGCTTGTTATATTAGAAGAGACTTGCTTGTTCATGTAGGATCACCAGAAATACTATTTATATGTGGCGATTGAGTATTTCAATCTTTCGGAGGTGCCGGATACGGGATACAGGAACGTGAGAGACTGTGAGACTATTACCGTCCGCCCGAAAAGAAGCGGTAACGCACCATCGCAGACACGACAACGATTCCGTCTTTGATCGGATTGAACTTCGATCTTCCGGCGCGCAAACGGTACGCGATCGGGATGTTTGTGATCCGCAGACCCAATCTCACAGCCTTTGCAGTAATTTCAGTCTCGATTCCAAAGCCGTTTGACATAAGGTTCATCCGCAGGATCGCATCCCGTGTCATGCCGCGAAATCCGGTGAGGTTGTCGAGCCGTTCGCCATACAGTATCCGAAACATCGTTCTTGACGCGAGATCGCCGATTCTCAGCAGAATCGGAAGCGAGCCGGCTGTAAATTCCGTACGTTCGCCGATCACAACGTCGCAATCCCTGAGCGCATCGATGAATTCCGGGATGCGCTCTATCGGGTATGTGTCGTCCGCATCGACGAAGACGACATCGTCGTCCGCATAATCGAAAGCCACCCTGAGCGCGTCCCCCTTGCCCAGTCCGTTATCGGATATGACCTGTACGCCCATCCGCAGTGCAATGTCCGCGGTTCCGTCGGTGGAGTTTCCATCGACGACGACGATTGGGTCAGCGCAGACGCAGCGCACGCGTTCGATGGTTTCACGAATGGATTCGCTCTCGTTCTTTGTTGGGAGGATGATTGTGGTCATGAATTCTGGCGTCTGGTTGTGGATTCTGGTCACGGCGTTCGATTCTGGTGCTTGATCCTATCGTTGGAAGGGTTCTGGCGTCGGTGGTATGGGTATCTGGTCTGTTTGTCGCAGGCAAGGCATGTCACGACGACGCAGGTGCCGTTCAACCTCACCCGGCACGTTCTGCCCGGAATCAGATATTTTCCGCAGTGTTTGCACATTCTGCGCTTCAGGTGAGTGGGGATTCGTACACGATTCCGCATCCCGATCCGTTTTGCCAGATGGATGTAGCGGTCGCTCAAGAGCGGGCGGGTTCTCGACACCATCTCAGCGAGTTCGAATAATCGCTCGATCTGCTGCCGCGCAATCTCCTTGATCCATTTCTTCTTCTGTCGTCGGGTCATCTGATGGCTGGTTCGGCGGTTAATCTGGTGGTTGGTTCGATGTCGATTCGGGTTGGTTCCGAAGATATCGTGCTCACGCACCTGAAATAAGAGACGCGCCGCTCTCGTATAACTGTTTGGATCATGTCAAAAGAGGGGATTTTCCGTAACCCATGTCTGGACCCCAAACCCCGCCCGTTGGGCATTTCTTACTCGCAAACTTTTCACAAAAGTTTGATCAAAAACTGCTGACCC
>JAGGRW010000220.1 GCA_021159385.1 Methanosarcinales archaeon | reverse complement strand
TCGGTGCCGGATGTTCGGGGGCAGGTGCGGGGGCGGGAGCGGGAGACGCAGGATGCCGGAACCGACGAGCGTGCGAGTATATTGCGTATCGTGGTTCCGATCGTCGTGATAAACCTTGTCGGGATATTTCTGATCGTGAGGATCATGCGAACCGGTTGAACTGCCCGGTTTGTTCCGCTATGGAAGTGACTCCTTTCGGGAGGTAAAACATCCGGAAAACATGAATGGACCTTCTGACTACTGTTGCAGAAATACTTAAGTTATAGCAGACAATTTGGACTATCGTTACGGATCATCCGGGTCGCAGAAAGAAACAACAGGGAAGCACAATATGGCAAACAAACGAGACCGAATACTAGCCGTGCAGGCACTAACGATCGGAGGATTATGACAGACGCTGCCACAACCAGCTTAATCGCATCGAGCGTTCTGATCGGAGTCGCAATACTTGCCCTCAAGACCGGGCTTGGTTGCGGTTTCGCGAGCCTGCGAAGGAGAGAGGTCGTATACCTTGCGACCGTCTATCTCGTGATCTCAATCATCATGGGCTACCTCATCGGGGTTATTCCGCTCGATCTGACGCAGAACATCCTTGCTGCGGGCGTCACGATGCACCTCGTAATCGCAGCCGGGCTGATCTACTTCGGAATTCGTACAAAGAGGCAGTGGCTGTCCAAGAGGCGCGATCTCTCGAGAAAGACGTTTCTCTGGCTATCGATTCCATGCCCGGTCTGCCTGACAGCAACGTTCCTCGCGTGCACTGTTCTTGCAGGTGCAATTGACAGGAGCAACATTACAATTGGCTTAATCGTGGGTCTGGTCTTCTTTGCAGGAATTATCATCTCGTCCTTCACTGTTTCATTCCTTGCGAAACGATCCGGCAGCAAAGACCCGTCAGCGCTCGGAACGACGATGATCCTCTTCGGACTCTTCTACATGCTCTCGCCGCTCATAATCCCCGCGTACATGCAGGCGCAGACGGTGCCGATACCAGGCATTCCAGTGGATATTGGCGAGACACTCCTCTCGTTTGCTCTGATGGCTGCGCTTGGCGTGATCGGTTTTGTAGGAGCCAAACGCAGACGAGATGAGAATCCAGAGAACTAACGGAGGAAAAATGGACATATCTTCAGGAATTTTCGGAACAATGTTCATGATCTCGAACTCGCTGCTCTATCCTGTGATCCTTATCCTGCTCGGACTGATCGCATGGTCGTTTGTCTCGACAGGGCAGTTCATATCAGAGTACACAGCAAGAAGCAGGGACGCAAAAAGGCTCAAAGCGGGTTGCAGGGATGCGAGAGAGAAGAAGGAAAAAGGAGATCTGAACGGGGCGGCAGCAGTGTTAACAGGCAGCGGATCAAACGATCTGTTAAAGCGGTTCCTGAAAGATCTTTCAGAGATTCTCGGTGCAGGAAATTTTTCGGTTGAGGCAGAGAAGGTGCTTCAGGACTACGAACTGAAGATCGCGGGTGAACTGATGCAGGCGAGACTGGTGGCACGAGTTGGTCCGATGCTCGGGCTTATGGGGACGCTGATACCGATGGGTCCTGCGTTGATCGGCTTATCTTCAGGAAACGTCCAGGAGCTCGCAGCAAATCTCGTTATCGCATTCGCAACAACGGTTCTCGGTCTTCTGGCGGGGGGCGTTGCGTATTGCATCCTGCTTGTTAAGAAGAAGTGGTACACGCAGGATTTGAGCGACATGGAGTACGTTGTGGAGGTCTTGAAGTGAGGCGAGTCAGGAGACGGATCGTCATTGACGATGAGGAGGATCCTCTGGGTGGCGTTGCAAACCTCTTTGACGCTGCGATGGTCTTTGCTGTAGCGCTCCTTGTTGCGCTTGTCGTCTCCTACAACGTGCCGGAGCTTCTCGATGCGGACGCGAGCGTAACGATCGTTAAGAACCCTGGAGACCCGAATATGCAGGTGATAATCAAGGATAAGGAGACGATAAAGGTGATGAACATGACAGAGCAGATCATGGGCGGTCAGGGGTCAAAGATCGGGACAGCGTACCGGCTTGAGACCGGGGAAGTGATCTACATGCCTGAGAACGGGACTTCCGGAGAATGATGCCCGGGTAACTGCGGTAAATGGTTTTTGGGTTTTTTCGTATCCACTCCAAATTTAGTGGCAACTGGTGCACTATCTAAAAAATGGGCGATTTTGATAATTACCGTAGATACAGATTTTACAAATTTACGCAGATATTGCCTTGAATCTGTGTAATCTGTGTAAATCCGTGGCTGATATAGCTTTTAGCCACAGATTAACACTGATGAACACAGATTGAGGTTTTTATGTATATATTTCAGAAAGACTGAAGATTAGGTTTTACCATACTTTTTGAATTTGATACTTTTTTCTGACTTTGATGGTTCGGTGACGGTTTGAATTGGTTGAGGTTGACAGTCCGGTTTATGTAAGATATATACACACTATATAGATCATGCCACCGGAAAAGAGAAAAGTACAGTTGACAGGCGGCGCAACGCTCATCGTGTCGCTGCCCATAAAGTGGGCGCGGAACGTCGGACTCGCTGCGGGTGACGAGGTCTTCTTAAACCCCCAACCGGACCGGACGCTTCTGCTCTCTGTGCAACCGAAGACTGATGAACAGGTGTACGAGACGACGATTAAGCTCTTCCCCGGCGAAAACATCGAGAACAACCTCCGGCTGCTGATCGCGCATTATCTGGTCGGGTATGACATCATAAAGTTGATCTCGCAGAAGGGTTTCAGCGCGTCGGACCGGAAATGGATAAAAGATGCTGTGCGGCAGCGGCTGATCGGACTTGAGGTGGTCGATGAGTCACACGATGAACTGATCCTGCAGAGTCTTCTGAACTACCGGGACCTGCCACTGAAAAAAGCGATGCAGAGCATGTCCAGGCTCATCTCATCGATGCACGAGGATGTCATTTACGCGCTCCGCAACAACGATTCGGAGCTTGCAAGAGACATCATCCAGAGGGATAACGAGGTCGATCGCTTCTATCTTCTGATCGTCAGGCAGTTGAAGGCTGCAATCGAAGACCCCGCGCTCTCTGAAAAGATTGGAATCGTCCATCCGAGAGAGTGTCTTGGCTATCGGCTGATCGCAAAGAGCATGGAACGGATCGGGGATCACATCGAAAAGATAGCAAGAAACGTAATCGAGCTGGACTCTGATATTGAACCGATCGACCGGATATGTGATGTCGGGAACATGGCGCACGACGTCTTTATGAGGGCGATAACATCCCTCTCAAAGAATGACATAAAGGAGGCAAACGGCGTCATAATCGATGCAGCGGAGGTTGTCGCAGTTGGTATTGCGATTGACCGGGAGATCAGATTGGATTGCAATATGACCGAGGTCAGTTTCATAATCGAGAGCCTGCGAAGGATTGCGGAGTACGGGGCCGATATTGCGGAGATCTCAATCAATCTGAGCGCGGAAGAACTGCGCCAGCGCACCTGAACACAATGTCAATACTATGATGTAATCGGATTAAGATGACAGTACGCCGATTGCGACCAGTATCAGGTAGAGTGCAGAGAATGCGAATGACGAAAGCAGCCCCTTGGCGACGCCGATGAATCGGATGCTCAAGACCGCGTACAGGAGTATGGCAAACCCGATTATGAGCGGGTAATTAGAGAGCGCAATTGGCGTTTGCAGTAGTGTTACAACCATGATGTCATGCAGAGATTTGTTGATATTTAAGACTTTCGGAAGCTGGGCTTTGGGACGATATCACTCAACCGACCACTCATCACTCCACTGGGTGATCGATTACTCCTACACATCGTAAAACCCTACGCTCGCCCTCTCGCGTGCTCGATCACATGCCCGATCTCTGATGTGATCATCTCGATTCCGAGCCTCACCGCATTCGGCGACCCTGGCATGCAGAAGACCGCCCGTCCTCGCACAACGCCTGCAATCGCCCTCGTCAGCATCGCGGCGTAGCCGATCTCGGCAACACTCCTTGCGCGGAAGATCTCACCGAATCCGGGCATCTCCTTTCCGAGAAGCGGTCTGATCGCCTCGATCGTGACATCGCCGGGCGCAAGTCCCGTCCCCCCCGTTGTGACGATTGCGTCCGCGTCCATCGCCTTTGCGAACCAGTGCCGGATCATGTCGGCATCATCTGATAGCAGCGTGTATCGCACGACATGCCCGCTTTTGCGGAGAGAATCGACGATGATCGCGCCTGATACGTCATCCGCGTCATCCGGCGATCGGGGATCACTCTTCTCGCGGTACCGCGAGGAACTGATCGTTGCAACCTCGATCGTGTATGATTGCTGCGCGTGTCTCTTGTGTTCGTCGGTTGTGCTCATGGGGTACACATCGCAACCAACCGATATATTCTTTGGCAGGGGCAGGGGCGTGGAAGCAATCGTGGGCGACCGGATCGCGGGCGCAAGCGACCCCTCGCCTTTAGAACCCCATGATCAGACGATCCACGACGTCTCCGGTGACATCCACACCACACGCATCGAATATGCCTTTCCCGGACGGTGTGCCATTGACCTCGAGAACGACGGAACCATTTCCCGTCTCGGCGAGGTCAACACCCGCAAAATCAGTCCCGACGGCACTTGATGCCCGAATTGCGATCTCTTCCTGCTCCTGAGTAAGGACGCAACGCTCCGGAACCCCGCTCTGACTCAGGTTGGTGATCCACCCGCAACTGGCGTACCTGTAGATCGAGCCTGCAATCCGATCCCCAACAACGAAGACTCTCAGGTCCCTCTTCATTGGTATCAACTCCTGTAGATACAGAACACCCCGCTCCGAGAGCAGTTCTTCGATGGAATTGCGATTTGAGTCGAGACGGTCGGGATCGTTCCGGAAACGCTCGATTCCGATTCCTTTGTATCCGAAGATCGGTTTTACCACGATTTCGCCCAGTTCATCGAGCAGATCCATGGCAACATCGGCGTTGCAGGTGACAACCGTCTCTGGCACGGGAACTCCTGACCTTCTGAGCAGGTGGAGTGAGTAATACTTGTTTGCAGCATTTCGGATGGATTCAGGCGTGTTTATGACCCGCATCCTCTCGGAGAGGATTCTCAAGAGATCGAATTTGAAAGAGACCTCTTCAAATGCGCCTGCGCCAACATCACGCACGATTATGCCACTCATCTCATCCAGCCCATCCACCCCACCAATCTCATTCATCTCATTCATCTCGTCCATCCCGCCGACTCCGGAGAGCTTGAAGTCATGCGAATCGATCTCATCCAGCCTGAACGGAACCGGAATCGCATCATGTGCCAGTATCGATTTAATGAGGGCGCGAGTGGTCCAATCGCCCGGATCGGTCATCGCAATTCCGATATTCATGGCATCCGCTCAATTATTGCAGCGATCTTCGTGGATCGCTTGTAGAATTTGCCGGACTCCTGAATGAACCTTGCTGCTGCAAGCCCTTTGTCCGTGACCACGTATCCGCCGCGCTGCACACGCTCTGCCAGACCATCCAGCAGAAAAACGGTCTTCAGTTTGCTGGCGACGCTGCCGCGATCCGCGATCCGGTCGGTGTACGTACGGATATCCGAGAATTGGGTGACTCCCCCCTCGTTTGATGCGAGGACGAGAACGATCAGCCGGTACTGGATGTCCCCGGGGCCCTGATTGATTCCAAGCGACTGGAAGTAGGCTGCGACCTCCTGCTCCCGCAAGACATCGATTCTGCTCAATCGTCCACCTCGCAGCCTGCGATCTCCTGGATTCTAAGCCGCTCCTGCAATCTTTCGGGCGGGTGGTACGCAAGGAACGCGAGCACCACGCTTATCAATACGAATATGCGGGCTGCGACCTGCATCACGCAATCGATCGCAACCGCATCCACGAGGATGAAATCAAAGACGAGGGAGATTGCGACGAGCGTCAGTGCCACACGATACTGGCTGCGTTTCGAGGGTTTTCTGGCAAGGATTGACCCGAGGAGCGCAATGATCATCGCTGTCGGCACGATGAAGAGCGCGGAGAGGTATATCGTGAGTGCGAAATCGCTCTCGCTCGTGATGGTCGTCGCCCAGTATGTCACATCCGGACCGACGATCTCGGATGGGAGAAGAAACAGCAGGTACATGGTTCCGAATACCGTAAAGAGAAGAGACATCGTCCATGCAGACCGTTTATCGCCTGTTGCAACATAAACAATGAAAAAGACCAGTGGCACCGGTAAAAATCCGAGGGGGACGGCTGCAAGATAGTAACACAGTACGTCCAGATCAGGGTAGCCGAAAAATGCCGCAGTCACCCGAACGAATGTTATCAGGAATGCTATCGCAACGACCACCCAGAATGCGATCAACGCCTTCAACGATGGGGCGTTCTTGCTTTTTGGGTCCGGGTCCTGTGTATGCAGCGTCCACGCAAATGCCAATGCAGAGAGCGTTATCGCAGCACAGATTGTAGCGTTCAGTATGAGTCCGCCAAATCCACTAAATCCCCCCAATTCACTCAAATCCTGCCGCACCCCCAAGGTTTTTTGGTGTTATCGCAACCGAACCGGTGTTAATTCCTTGTCAATCACGTAGATCGTGTCGATGAACCGAACGATCCCCGATCCCGAGCTCATGACTACAGATCGCACCCTTGCGCCATCATTCTCAAAGAAGTTGACGCCGTCGAATAGGTCGCTCTGTGTTACGCCTGTTGCTGAGAAGATCACGTCCTTGCCAGGGGCAAGATCCTCGGTGTAAAGTAACTTATCGATATCCGTAATCCCCATATTTCGCAATCTCGGCATAAATTTATCACATTCTTCATTTATCTCACTGTCGCTCTTCTGATTTGCTTTTGCAGGAAGTACGAACCTGCTAATCATCTTTCCCCCGGTTGCTCGAAGCGCGGCTGCGGTGAGAACACCCTCGGGCGCCGCACCGATTCCCATTCCTACATGGACGTTGGTGCCGCGTATCCCTGCCGCAATCCCTGGCATCAGGTCGCCGTCGGTTACGAGCCGCACCTTTGCGCCGGCGTCCCGCACCTCCTTTATCAGATCGTTGTGTCTCCTCCTTTCGAGTATCACGACGATTAAGTCCTCGATCTTCCGATGCAGAGCCTCTGCCACGATTTTTAAGTTGTATTCGGCTGAAGCGTCGAGATCAATGTGTTTTCCGGTCTTCTTCTCGTAGCGCACAACCTCAGGACCTACAATCAGCTTGTTGAGGTAGATGTCAGGTGCGCGCAGAAGCCCGCCCGGTTCCGATACTGCCATAACAGCAGCCGCCCCGAACTTGTTCTCAGCCGCAAGGTTCGTGCCCTCGAGCGGATCGACAGCGATTGCGACCTTTGGTCCCTTTCCTGTCCCGACCTTCTCCCCGATGTAGAGCATCGGTGCCTCGTCCCGCTCGCCCTCGCCTATCACAATCTCGCCGTCGATATCGAATTTCGCCAGCACCCTCCGCATCGCCTCGACCGCGGCATCGTCTGCAGCATGTCGATCCCCGTAACCGATCCACCGCGCAGCAGCAACCGCTCCGGCTTCAGTGACCTTCAGAATGCGCAGGAATAGCTTCTTCTCAATCTCTCCGCCCCGTGCGATCATCCGTTCGGGAACGCCGACGCTTTCGGTTGTGGCTGACATTGGATGACATTCTGTTCCGGGTGTATATAATATTTGTCTTTCTCATGGCTTTGCGTCTTTGCGTCACCCGCGTCTTTCTCGTTCTCGATTTAACGCGAAGGCGCGAAGTTGTGTCGTTGATCTCTGTCGTCACGTATCAGGAGCTGTCGCGCCACTCATCACCCCGAGCACCTGTACAACCGAACGCGAGAGCGAAGTGAGATCGTACCCGCCCTCAAGCACCATCGCAAGCCTTCCTTCGCAGCATTGATCTGCAATCGATGACACAATCGACGCCATCTTCCCAAACCCCTGCGTCGTAACCACCATTCCGGCTAACGGGTCATCGACGTGCGCATCAAAGCCCGCGGATACGAGGACGATGTCAGGATCGAACTTCATTGCCGCCGGAACCAGTATCTTCTCGAATGAATCGATGTACGCAGCATCGCCTGACCCTGCCGGAAGCGGCACGTTCGCCGTGTAACCAGCGCCTGCGCCTGCGCCCACCTCTCCAGCCGATCCGGTTCCAGGATAGTATGGATACTGGTGGACCGAGAAATAAAAGACCGACGGGTCATCGTAGAATACGTGCTGGGTGCCGTTTCCGTGATGCACGTCCCAGTCCACGATGAGAACCCGCTCGCACCCCCGGAGCTGTGCATGCCTTGCCCCGATTGCGATGTTGTTGAAGATGCAGAACCCCATTCCACGATCCGGGAGCGCATGGTGCCCGGGCGGGCGTAGAAGCGCGAACGCGTTATTATTATCATTATTGCTATCGAGCGCGGCATCGACAGCACGGATCGCACCGCCCGCCGCGAGCAGTGCAGCTGAATAGGAGTCTTTGCAGAGGACGGTGTCGGGATCAAGTGGTATTTCGTGCTCTGAGTGGTATTTTGCCTTTTCGATGTATGCCGGGTCGTGGATGTATGTTATCTCTTCAATCAGTGCCGGTTCCGGCTCGATTCTGCGCAGATCAAGTCCCGATTCCTCGATCAGTTGCATGATCGCGATCAGCCGCTCCTTGCGCTCGGGGTGGCTTCCGGTTTCGTGCAGCAGGTATTCGGGGTGGTATATGATTGCAGTCATTCGGATAGTTGTGCTTCTAACTCGTCGATCCGTTTATTGAGTCTTTTAACATCGTCTCTCAGATCGTCTACTTTGTTTTCCAGATCGTCTACTTCGTCTTCCAGAACTCTTTTTTCCATCTGCAATGCCCCATATTTTTTATTGAGACTGTCATAATCCCTCTGCAATTTATCATGCTTCTTATGCAGCGACACAAGTGCCTCATTTGCCTGCGCAAGATCGGTCTGAAGACCTTCCTTCTCGGTCTCGACCTCCTCATACTTCTCGCCGAGCACCCCTTCTCGCTCCTCCGAAATGCTCAGATTCTGAAGAACATCGTCTAAAATCCGTTCCTTCTCCTGATAGTCGCTCATCGTCTTGTAAAGGGTCTCGTTGGAGAGTTCATACTTCGCATGAAGGTCCGAGTACGTGCACTGGTAGTAGACGCTTACTGCCGCGATCCCCGCAGCAAGCAGCAGGATGAGTCCGAGCAGCGAAAAACTGACGTTTCGTTCCATCTCAATCTGCTGTTCTCTTTGGAAAAACTCGTATAAATCCCTTCGCAACGGTCATCGGAGTGTTGTTGCGTGCGCCGCTTCTCTTCACATCGCTGAAATGCGAAAAAGTGCGCCATACACTAACAGACGCCGATAACTCCCGTAATCCGCGCCACATTCTCTGCCGCGTCCCGGGTAAGCCCGGCTCCGAGAATCGTGTAGCGCTCGGGACGCACCCGAGCAGCATGAACGAGCGCATCGACCACGCACCGGTCAGGAATCCCAAGCTCGCAAGCAGTCGTGGGTGCACCGATCGTCCGCAGCGCATCCCTGATCCGCTGCCAGTTGCCGCCATGCAGGTACATCATCATGATCGTTCCGACGCCGCACTGCTCGCCGTGCATGGCTGGCTTTGGCGCGAGTCTGTCGAGCGCATGGCTGAATTTATGTTCGGATCCGGACGCTGGCATGGATGAGCCGGCGATACTCATCGCAACGCCGCTTGAGACGAGCGCCTTGATGACAAGCCTCGCAGACTCCTCAAGTTCCGGTTTGATCGTCTCTGCCCGGTCCATCACGATCTGCGCAGTCATCCGGGAGAGTGTGGCAGCATACTCGCTGTACGGCGTATTTCTGAGCCGGTGCGCAAGCTGCCAGTCCAGAATCGCGGTGTAATTCGAGATGAGATCGCCGCAACCGGATGCGAGGGATCGATAGGGGGCACGGGCGATGATCTCTGTGTCCGCGATGATCCCGAGCGGCGCCTGCGCGGGCACTGATACTGTGTCGCCATCGCGGGCGATCGATGCACGCATCGATGCGATGCCGTCGTGCGCTGCTGCTGTCGGCACGCTCAGAAACGGGATGTCAAGCAGAGTCGATGCGAGTTTTGCGACATCGATCACTGTTCCGCCGCCGACGCCTACGAGGAATGAGGCATCTCTCGCTGTTTTTACTGTGGCGTCTATGTTCGCCTGATCAGCGTTCGTGACGATTGCGATATCTGTTTGGAATCCGTCGCTCGCGAGGATGTCGGATACGGACTCGCCCGCAATCGCTCGCGTCGTTCTGCCTGTTACGATGATGGCGTGCTTGCCCAGCTTGAGTTCGGTGCACATCCTGGCGGTGTCGGCGATCGCGCCGTGTCCGATCGCGATGTTGCGCGGGAGTTGCATCCATTTTTGGGATTTTGGGGTCATTGGGATGTAGTGTTGTGATTGTTTGAAAGATGTCTCTCGATTATTTTTTTGACATAATCCGGTATTGGGCGACCGTGGCTGTTGGCTATCGTTTTCAGCTTTTCGTATATTACCACATCTTCTTCGTCCCATATTATGTCGAGGCGTCGTATTTCCCTCAAAGCTATGTGAACATAATCCTCAGGATGTGCCCAATAGCAGTTAGAACAGATTTTATCGGATTTTTCGGTTAGCCAGTTGGCACAATGTTCACATGACCATGATTTCGCTCGATTGCATGAACTGCACAACAACATATAGTCATCTGTGTCTCTATTCTGACTATCATGGTCTCCTGCAACCTCATAAGGTATTCTATGATCTATCTGTAGGTATCTTTGATGATATTGCCCCATACAGATTGCACAACGCCCACAACCATCTTCGTAAAGCTCCCGCTTGAATTTTTTTGAAAATGTCTTCCTCCCACCTAATTTGTCTTTATCGACCAGGGATAAATCGCCGAAACGATATGCGGCGATATTACGTCCGTCCGAAGATTTAACGTTAAATGTTTCTATTGGTATTCCCGCCTCACGAACATCACGTACAGCTCTTGGAGGATGCTTATAACCATATTTGCCCTCTAAATCTTCAGTTGTTATAAATCCGTGCTCACTGATATGTTTAACGACAACCCTTGCTCGCTTACTTGGAAGTGACGTCAAAAGTTCAGCAAGTTCAACAGATAAATCTTTGTCAGCCATACTTAATCTCTGTTTAAGGGCAGTGCCATTTGTTTAGTACCATGATATGGAGTTACCTTGCTTAAAA
>JAGGRW010000129.1 GCA_021159385.1 Methanosarcinales archaeon | reverse complement strand
CGCCAAGCCGGTCGCTCTGCCAGCGGGGATCGCACTGGCTGAAGTACGGCACAGGCGGAATCGCTGCCGCCGCCGTGCCCGCAAATATAAGTATAGCGAGAGCCGCAGCCACTAGCAGCAGGCGGGTCATGCTGCCCCCACAACATCGCCCGCGGCAGGCGCGGCATCAGCCAACATGTCCGCGGTAAGCATCGTTCGCAAAACAGTACGGGATTCGACTAAGAGAATATGTCTGATCATAACAATCGTCTCCGGGATGTTACGCGCCATACCAACTCAATCTTATAAAAGCCTTACACCCAAACAATCCTACCCGCGTCCGCATCAATCGCAGCCGCCCGTAATTCGCCTGCAACTCCCAAGCCCTGTGCAACCCAACACTGCCCATTTTCCCAGTATCCATCAAGATATCTGCTGCAACTTCTCCTGCACCCATAGATTTAGCAGCGTATCTGCCGACACACCCCTCTTCCTTGCAAGAGACCGGACATCTTCTGACAGTTTACGGTCCAATGCATAGTAGATTGTCTCGGATAGACTGTCTACCTCGAATTCAGCGGGTTCTGTCTGATCCCAATAATCTGCAAGGTCGTGTGTATCCCAGAATTCACCAATGTCCCTGTACGATTGTGCCTTTGAAATGGAACTCTTATCTTTCATATATCCTCCTTTCTCTGTCTGTCATATTCCGTGCTGACAGAATAAATGCACGCTTATCTTTTTTATATATAAAGAAAACAATAAGGTAGCGCCCTGTATATGTTTGTCCCATCGCCGCATACACGTTCTCCCCAGAGCGATGTCCTTTTTCAACGAAACGAAACTGGGGTTTGTTGACAAAAACCTCGGTGACCTCGCGTGGCTGAACGTTATGCTTCCATTCGAGTTTCTCGATAATTTCATCGAACCAGATAATTCCTTCGATTCTCAATTACTTCACCTCTGCTGCATGATGTCACCACATCCGCACCCCTGCAAGCACCGCAGCCGCCAGCAGCAGGCAGGTCATGCCACACCCGCCGCCTCGTCCGCGTTCGGCAGCATGCAACGCACCCGTGCCCGACACCACGCCAATGAAGAACGCGATTCTCCTCGACGTTAAGATCGATACCCCGGCACAGCCCCCCGCTACGAATGACGCAGTCTCCTCGCAATGTCATCCCCGACATCGCTCGTGCTCGAATGCCCTCCGAGATCGTACGTCAAAACCTTCCCGTCCGCGAGATTCTCTTCGATTGCACCCAGAATCGCGTTCGCAGCGTCACGCTCTCCAAGTTCCTCGATTAACATCGCGCCAGCCCAGATCGTCGCGATCGGGTTGACCTTGTTCAACCCCCTGTGCTTCGGTGCACTCCCGTGTATCGGCTCAAACATCGAGACGCCATCCGGGTTGATGTTTCCGCCCGGCGCAAGCCCGAGTCCGCCCTGAATCATCGCGCCGAGATCGGTTATGATGTCCCCGAACATGTTCGGAGTCACGACCACGTCGAACCACTCCGGGTTCTTCACAAACCACATGCAGATCGCGTCCACAAAGTTAAAATCAGTCTTGACATCCGGGTAGTCGTCCGCAACCGATGTGAAGACCTCCCTCCAGAACCCGTAGATGTCAGCCATGACATTCGCCTTGTCAACGGACGCAAGCTCCTTTCCTCGCCCCATCGCAAGCTCGAACGCATACCGGATCACCCGCTCGGTGCCGCTTCTACTGATCAGCCCGATCTGGTAAGCGATTTCACTGGAATCGGTCTCGATGTCCAGATCGAACTTCACGTGGTACAGGTTGCGCACGATCTCTGCCGTGCCCTTGCTCCTGCCGGCAGAAGCCCGCCCGCCGACGCCGATGTAGAGGTCTTCGGTGTTCTCCCGCACCACAACAAAATCGATATCATCCGGTCCTTTATCCTTCAAAGGAGTATTGACTCCTTTCAGAAGCTTAACAGGTCTCAAATTGATGTATTGATCGAAATAAAATCGTGCAGTCAGAAGAATCCCCTGCTCGAGCACCCCGGGCGGAATGCGCGGGTCTCCGATCGATCCGAGATAGATTGCATCGTATCCTGACAACTCCTTCAATGTGTCTTCGGATAGCAGTTCTCCGGTCTCAAGATAATGCTCTGCGCCGTGCGGGTACTCGACCCATTCCGCATCGAATCCGTAGACCTCTCCTGCCGCATCCAGAACCTTTCTGCCTTCTGCGATGATCTCAGGACCGATGCCGTCGCCCGGGATCACTGGAATTTTATACTGTGTCATGATTATGCCTCAACGAAGATCATTGGCGTTCCTCTGATGATAAATCTTTTGCGAAAATCGAATCCCGATCAGAAATACGAGTTCACATCCCTGTAATCGAATTCATCATCGGAAAGCAGGTTCTTTATAAAATTGAAGAGCTTCACCCTGACATCGCGGTCGAGATTCGGGTACCAGACCGGACTCGCCACCACAAGTCCGCGGAACGCATAAAACAACTGGATGATCTTCAGGATCTCCCAATCTTCAGTTTCCGTCAGATAATTCTCCATGAACCGGTCATATATCCTCTTGAAGTCGTGATCCAGCCGCCCGTGTTTCCGGAGCGAATAGAAGATGTAATTCATGGTCATGCTCGAAACGTCGTCGGCTGCCTCGCCCCATTCCCCGCGGCTCCGATCGAGCACCGTGAAGTCGGTTCCCTCCCTGAACATGACGTTCCACGGGTGAAAATCTCCATGAACCATGCACAATCGATCTGTCCCGTATTTGAGCTTCCATCTCCAATCAACACACGTCTTTTCGATTTCGAGGAGCTCTTTTTCTGTTATAAAGTCAAGGTCTCTGGGATAGCTGTCCATGAGTCCCATGATGCATTCTCCGTGCCCGACGAGGTCTCTTATCCGGCGCACGTATAGTTCCGGCTCACCGGACTTGCGAGCATGAATATCCGCGAGATAACTCGATAACGCGACCGCCCGCTCTTCATCCAGTCCGGTCGCCCCTTCCGCGCTGATCCGCTCGAGATCCAGGAAATATTCGACGCCATTGACCTCCTCCATCAGGATAAAGTACTCTTCGGCGTTGCCCGCCGATTCAAGTCTGCCGTCGTGCGTGAAATAGCCGCAATCGATGGATTGTACATGTTTTGGCAGTTTATTGAACGTGGAATACTGCCAGATCAGAATCTGCGCCCGATCAGAGAAGTGATCGTGACCAAAGCCACCCTCTGTTCGCATGGACGACAGAACTGCGGTTTTAGCCTCGCCGTCAGCGAGAAAACTGATCAGCAATGGTTTCCCATATCCGAACTCCTTCAGTCCGTCATCGGTCTCGCCGAGCTTTCCGGTTCCGGTTATGGTGATCTCCTTGTGATACACCTGTTTCAGGTAACGAGCGATGTCGTCGGGTTTCATGACGTTTATCTCCTGTTTGCAGCTGTAGTTGCCGTAGTAATCGTAGTAGCCGCAGTATAACATCCCTTGCGTAAGTTATAACCTTAACCCGCAACCATCTAAAAACATGAAATGCGCTCTCTGTGACAAGACGGACTGCCGACAGGGCAAAAACTGCACCAGCACAGCGACAGAGATCGACTACAGCCAGGCAAAGGCGACGATGCGGGTCGCAGCAGAGATCGAATCGAGGTACATGGAATTAACCCGCCTTGAAGAGCTGATCCTCTTCTGCGAGAAGATGAAATTCAAGAAGGTGGGACTCGCGTTCTGCATCGGGCTTGCGGCAGAGGCGAGGGTCGTACACAGGATTCTTGCGCGTGGACACGGCTTTACGGTTTATTCTGTCTGCTGCAAGGTCGGCGGAACCGACAAGAGCGACCTCGGGCTTGTCAAGATCAGGGATCCTGATCTGCATGAGACGATGTGCAACCCGCTCGGGCAGGCGGAGGTTCTGAATGCGGCTGGGACTGAACTGAATATCATACTCGGGCTCTGCATCGGGCACGACATCCTCTTCACAGAGCACTCGGATGCGCCTGTGACGACGCTTGCGGTGAAGGATCGTGTGCTTGCGCATAATCCGCTGGGTGCGGTCTATTCGAGGTATTATCTGGCGAACGTGTTTGGGGTGGAGTAGAGGCACCACGCGAGATCGTCGTTTTTCATACTACAATGCATCATACACAACTGTTTGACTGTATTGAAACAGGTCGTTTCTATCACGGCTTACATGCTAAAATCAGCTATTTGCAAAGGAATACGCGATTCTTTGCACGTAGAATCCGATTTTGTTCGTAATCAGTCCATTTTTGAATTTTACAATCAGATGAAGCAGTATAGCGAGGATAGAGAATTAGAATTGCGACGGTGTCTGGGTCTGTTAGCATCTGCGTCCGGTCTGGTTGACCGAGCGGTTGTGTCGATCCCGCGCTCGTGGCTAGCGGGAGCTTTCTCGGATGGGGTGGATTTTTCTGGGAAACGCGATAGAATTTTGGTAGAATTCGGTCATTTTGCTGACGGGTGGTGTGTCTTTGCGCTATGTGAGTGGATTCGGGATGGTTTCGGTGGATGTTCGCGAGGTGATTGTGGCTGGATGGTGGCGTGACTATGAATTGTGTTCGGAACTCAGTAGTTTCGGAAGTACTGTTTACAGAGATTCAGAGTTATCAGTAAGGACGTACGACTATGTAGATGATAGATGTTAATTTTGAAGCCGTTCCCGAGTTTCCTAAAGAATTAAAATCTTTGTCTAAAAAATACAGATCATTAGATGAGGATTTTGAGAAGTTTCGGAAGGTTTTAACTAAAACATTGCCCAATCATGTGCCCGGAACTGTTATATCACAAGAATAAAAAGGCGAATCACGATGAAAAAAGAATTAAAAAATATTTTGAAGATGTTTAGTTCTAATCGATATATCACGCAGATGGTTTGCACGGCTCACCTACTTTTATCACCCCTCACCTCTGTCCGCGCTCGTCCTCATCCCACATACGCAACCCCCCAGCCCCCCACTTTAGTGCGGGGTTTAGTGACTATATTATAAAATCGTCTAAAAATTAAGTTGCTGGGACAATAGATTGGGGAGTCCACCTGCCAACGTACACCCACCGGTCGTATCCGATGTCAGGCAGGTTCTCGAACGTAACCCCAATGATCCCGCAACTACCAATGATTTTTTCAGCGAACTCAAGCTCCTTTCGGTCGTAAAATGTGAAGACCAGAACACCGTCCAGCCGCACGACCTTTGTGGATTCGCGCAGGATGGTCTCCCACATATCCTCGTTGAACGGCTGGATCGGACCTACCATGAACCCGAAGACGCAGTCGAATTCTCGCATGAAGAAGTGTGTGAGTTCTGTCGCATCGAGGACGATCGATCGATTCTCGCGGAGTCGCCCGCTTCGCAACCCGTCGCAGATGTCGCATCTGTCGTAATCAATCGAGATCGGGTCATATCCGAGATCGCGGAGCACCTCTGTCGCGCTTCCGTCCCCGCAGCAGATCTCAAGCACATCTGCACCCGCACCGTCGCCCGAAAGATCGAGCCCGAGATCGCGGAGGATGCGGGACAGCCGAACGTTCCGCTCGCTCACAATAGCCTCTGCACTAGCGAGACCGCCCACAAGATCGTCCGCGGGATCGTCCGTAATTTCGTTGAGCAGTTCACGCGCCGATGCGAAGCTGCCGATGTCGAGATACGGAAGGTCTTCGCGTGCACACGACTCGCAGAGCCACTGGTTACGAAGGAAGATGGAATAATATTCAACTACTGCCTCGCGCAGACTCTTTGCGTCGGTCTCAATCTCTTCTGCGCAGTTACATGCGAGCGCGCGCACCCGCTCTCCGAAACACCCGTCTTTTGAGATGATATTCGTTAAAACGAGCCAGTGGTCAAACCCTTGCGAATGCACGTACACGGCAAGAGCGATCGGAGCGCAGTCGTTGCGATCAACCAGTTGAACAGGTCGTGTGGAACTGATGTCGCCAAGCCCCTCTAACTCCTCGAGATACTTCTCTGTGAGTGGAGCTTGCTTCAAATCGGAAAAGCTGTTCTCTGCGAGGAATATAGGCTCTTCCGGGTCAAGGTTCAGGATGTTGTGGATGTGCATGGCAACAAACATCTCACCTTTTCCACTCTCCCATCGCATTGCCAGAAGGAGTCAGCCGCAATCGATCCATCAATCTCAGTAGACCTCTTCGTGCGGATGGATGACGATTCCCGCAGTCGTGATCTCGTACGGGTGGATATTCTTGCTGTGATCCGACCCGCGCATCTTGAAGATCTCCATGCTGCGGACACGTACGTTCTCGTGCCGTTTGTTGTACAGCATGATCGTCCCCTCGGTAACGAAGTTCTCGACGCCGAACCTGCTGTACAGGGAGTCGTCGATGGTCTCGCAGGTCATAACCGATGTCAGACCGAGAATCTCGACCGTTGTGCTCAGTTTTAAGAGTTCGATCCTGACCTTTGCCGGATCCTGCAGGTGGAATCCGAGCGACGTGCTCGAATCGATGACAGCACGTCTCGCACCGATTGTGTCCTGTATGGCGATGATCTGGTCAAGGAGAGCGCGCATATCGAACGGACGCACGTCCACGTACCGTTCCTGCGACGGAATGCCGATCTTTGTGGAACATGCATCGATTATCGCAAGTTTCCCCTCGTCTTCAAGCGATTGCAGATCCCATCCGAACTGCAACAGGTTCTCCCGAATCTGCTCGGGACGTTCTTCGGTCGCAACAAAGATGCCACTTTCATTGTTCTGCGTGATGCCGCTGTGCAGGAACTGGAATGCGAAGTTCGTCTTTCCGGTGCCAGAGGTTCCGGCGAGGAGATACGTTCTGTTCCTTAACAGTCCGCCTTCGCACAGTTCATCGAACCCGGGTATCCCGGTAGGTACTCTATCAGTCATTGTAAATTCCCCCGGACAGTACAAACTGTGCGAGGAGTGCCTCAAGCTGTATCCTCTCGTTTGCACCTTCCGTAATCCTGAAATCAGTCTCTCCAATTTTATCTATCAATTCAATTTTTTTGCGATCCGGGATGTCCCCGACATCAAAGACCGCCCTGTAGATCTGCCCGACGATATCCTCGCCGGATAGTCCCTGTTTGGTCAGCAAATCCCCGAGTTTTCTGCGGGATTCTGCAAAATCTCCTTTGTACGCATCTGAAATTAGCTTCTCGATCTCTTCCGGGCGTGCAGTCGCTGTTATCTGGTAGATCGCGTCACGATCAATCGTTGCGTCGAGCATCGCGGCGGATTGCAGTGCGTTGATCGCCTTTCTCATGTCGCCATGCGCAACATACTTGATCGCATCGACCCCATCCTCCGTGATATCGAGCTGCTCCTCTGTTGCGATGTACCGAACCCTCTCCTCGACCGCCTCATCCGTTATCGGACCGAACCTGTAGACTGCACACCTCGATTGGATTGGCTCTATAATTTTTGATGAATAATTGCAGGACAATATAAATCTGCATGTTCTGGTGTACTTCTCCATCGTCCTGCGCAGTGCAGATTGGGCGTCGATGGTTAGCGCGTCAGCCTCATCCAGAAAGATGATCTTGAAGTCGGCGTCTCCGACAGGCGACGTTCGTGCGAAGTTCTTGATCTTGTGCCGCACCACATCGATGCCGCGCTCGTCGCTGGCGTTGAGTTCTGTAAAATTGGACTGCCATGTATCGCCAAAGAGCTCTCTTGCTATTGATACTGCGGACGCGGTCTTGCCGACGCCGGGCGGTCCTGTGAACATCAAGTGTGGCAGGTTCTCTGTCCGAACGTAAGAGCTCAACCTCCCGATCGTGTTGGTCTGACCGACCACATCAGACAGCTTCTTTGGACGATACTTCTCAATCCATATCTCCTGTGTGATTGGGAATCCTCCTCGTGTTTGGGTGCTGAATATGTAAATTTATTATCTATTATGTCTTAAAGTTTCGGATAAATCGATGAACCCGGATCAGATCACAGATCACAGATCACAGATGCCCGACGATCGCGTCCGTCATCTGGCTCATGCTTGCGCTTCCTCCGAGGTCATACGTGGTCGTACCTTCCGCAATCGTCTGCGCAGTTGCGCTGATGATCTCATCCGCTGCCCCTGCCTCGCCGAGATACCGGAGCATCCACGCGCCGGCAAGAATCGTTGCACACGGGTTAACTTTGTCCATTCCCTTGTACTTCGGAGCAGAGCCGTGCGCCGGCTCAAACATCGCATAATCGTCGCCGATGTTTGCGGAATAGACGAGACCGATGCTCCCGATCAGTCCTGCGCACTCTTCGCTGATGATATCCATAAAGAGGTTCGTTGAGACGAGCACTTTATGATTAAAGAGCTGTGGGTTCTTAACAAGTTGCTGCGCCATGTTATCGACGTGATAATCCCAGAGTTCCACACAATCGTACTCCTCCTGCTCCGCGGTCGCACGCAGCGTGTCCATGAATGCGCCGCAGGTCATCCTGAGGATGTTACTCTTGTGGATGCCGACAACCGTGTCCCAGCCTCTCCGCTTCGCCTCATCAAAAGCATACCTCGAGATGTTCTCGCATGCGCTTGTTGTGATTCTCCGGATCGCAAGGAACGTGTCATCCCGTATCTCGATCTCTTTTCCGAAGTACATGCCTTCTGTTGCTTCCCTGACCGCGACAAAATCCACATCACCTAAGGGCGCAGGTGCCCCCTCAAACGTTTTGATCGGGCGCACATTTGCGTACAGGTCGAATCTCTGGCGGATGCTGACGGCAACGCTTCTTGGTGCGCCAACAACCCCTGGAGTCGTTGTTGGTCCCTTGAAGCACGCGTCCGTCTCGTTTAGCGCGTCCCACGTCTCGTCCGGGATCAGTGAGTCTCCGCCGTTCTCTTTCCACCATTCCTCGCCTGCGTCGCAGGATATGAACTCGATATCAGGATCGACTGCGCCTATGACTCGCATCATTGCGTCCACCAGTTCCGGTCCTGTGCCGTCGCCTCGGATGATTGCTGCTTTCTTCATGGTATCCATAGAGAGAACGTATATATCAGATAAATGTGTTGTCTTGACACGGAGGTATTCATACATTGAGCGAAACACTCAGAAAGCTGGGACTCATCGGGATCGGTGTCGCAGCGATAACAGAGGATAAGATCGAGCAGGTCGTAAATGACCTCATCTCGAGAGGCGAGGTGAACCGGGAAGAGGGAAAAGCCCTCGTCAATGAGTTGCTTGCCGAAAAGGGCAAGCAGATGCAGGAACTTAAGAGTAAGGTCTCAGAGGACGTGCAGAACGCGATTGAGAGGTCGAAGCTTGCAACGAAGGACGATCTCGCACGTCTCGAGACTCGGATCGCGGAACTCGAGAAGGCGGTCAGGGAACTTGCCGAGAAATCGGAATAGAGGCGGTCAATTATGGGCAATGGGAAGGAGAGGAAATCGATGAAGACGTTTATCTTTTTTCGATCCTTCTGGCACTGTCCGGAATGGCAGCGAGTGTAGCGGCGGTAGGGGTCGCAGGAACATCGTGTTCCTTGAGACTTGAAGTAGAGTCGTTGTTAAACGATAGCTTCCAGCCGATAGCATTTACATCAGTGAACGGCATGTTTAGAATACCGGTGAACGGAACTGCGAAAGGCGATGTCAACAACGACGGCGAAGTGAATGTTGGTGATGTGACTTATCTCACAAGATACCTATCTGGCTGGACAGGATGCCAGCAGTTCCCGTTGTGACTGTAAACGCGTGCAACCGAAGGGTCATTTTTCTATACTTTCGTAAACATTTATGTACAATGTTGAGCAACAAAAAGAACAATTCCAAATAATGCTCCGCAAATTTGGAACTCATAGGATGGTTGCACGCATGAGTAAAACAAAAGTGAAACTTCGGAAGTATCTGAAGATACGAACTTAAATACGATCTACAAGATAGATAACATACCTTGCGACACCCAGATGCGCACAACCCTGGATGAAGTGGAATCCGCCGATATAGAACCGTATTCGATGATGTTTTCCGCCAACTCCAACGAGGGTAGGCTTTGGAAAAGATGGTCTTTATGAACGGATGTTATCTGCTTTCTGTAGATGATGCCGGCTACTTTTCTTCAAATAAGGTTCATTGCGACCATTGTTCTGTGAAAACGAACTCGAAAACAGGGGAAGTCACTTATGATCACCAGATGTTGGGTGCCGCGATCGTTCACCCTGATTGCAGAGAGGTGATACCGTTAGCACCAAGTTGATGGATAAACTTAATAAAGGTCTTCGTATATTGAACACAATAGATATTAGCGATCCTGATGGACACTCTATACGGTTTGGCATGTAGCTGTTTTGTCTCAGTTAGGTTAGCAGCGAAATCCGGATGCCCGAAAATCGTGTTTTAAGTATTTTTCCGTTTTTAAGAACCGTACGGAGCCAAATCATAGCTGCTCCGCATCACCGCCAGAGTTTTCAATGATCACTTTGTTAATAAACTAGAACTTGCCATCACTCTGACCAGAAACACTACAATTTGGCTGATATTCGATTTTACAACGCGGGACAACATTTAGTTTCTCTAATTTGTATTTTTTATAACGTAAATAAAGAAGTGCCAGTGCAATAACAAAACCTAATAACCATTTGATGTCGAATCCCATGGTGGAAAATGGCATTTCTAAAATGTCTGTCTGATTTGTCATGTTCATATATCATTTCACTTTTTCCGCCTTCTGTTCTTTGCCTTTCTAACTACGAGACTACCATCGGTCTTAGTATATTATAACACCATCTCCGATAGGCACTGCACTATTTCTACCATCTCTTCTCCTTCTTTCTGATTCTATAATAGGTGAAAACGAGTCTTGACCATCCTCCCTTTTATGTACCATTTTCCATTTCTTTTTAACTGCAATATTTACATCTCCCTTTTTTATATTATTTACAATCGTGTCGAATTGAGGTTCATATTCTGGATTTGAGAGTGTATCAGAAAGTAGATGGAACAATGTTATGGGGTACCGCGGGCTTAATGAGAGATTTTTCGAATCGTATGTTGTTAAAAGTTTAAAAATGTTTTGGATAAATTGATCCTCTATACCGATGTTTTCAGTAGTTCTGATGTTAAGCATTTTCATCATTACTTTATTTTTAAATAATTTTTTAATGCTCTCAAGAAAGTTTAAAGCATCGTCAGGATACTGATATGTGTCGTTTTGTTGATGGTTCAAAACTTTCCGCATGGTATTAAAAATATAATGAAAATCATCTAAAATATTAAAAGGATTAATAGAAGAAATAGGATACTCAAACTCAATGTGATCAAATCCTCGTCTGCTTTTATCTCCATCGTTATAATAACAAAATATTTGAAAGAATGATTTTAGATGTC
>JAGGRW010000116.1 GCA_021159385.1 Methanosarcinales archaeon | reverse complement strand
TAATAAAAAGTCTCGAATCATTTAACAGTGATCGTCTTCCGGCAGATCCCGTTCACGTCTCCGAACACGAGTTTTACGTCTACATCCTTCCCTGTGAGCGCCTCCAACGCACCCTCAAGGTAGCCGCATGTGATCCGGCATAGTGGGGACGAGGTTGTGAGTCCACGATCCCGCAGGATGTCGCGTATAAAGCACTTGAACACGTTGATGCGGATCGTGTCATCTTCGACGCGATCGATCTCTATATCATATCCGTACCACATATTCGTGTGATATATGAACGTGTCCAGAGCCTCTTCTACGTTTTCTATTCTGCCAAACTGCTTTCTTGCCGCCTCACCGATCCTTTTTCCTGATGATTCGCCCATCTTCGTGAAGAAATCCGCAGCCTCGTTGGGCTTCGCCATTTCATCCATTATACTCGAAACCTCGCCGGCAAGTATTGTTAATGCTTTGTTGAGCGCCTTACAGTCCTTAAGCTCGTCGTTGAGTGATTCTATCTGCATCTGCTCCGTGTCGGACATGGTAACATCTCCAAGTTATGAGTGTGGCTATCTCCATATAAAAGTTGTTTGCCAGATCCTCCGATCAAACCGCTCAGTCCAATGTGCCAGAACAGACGCTTGCATTAAACTGGCAGCTAAGACCGAATCATTGAAACTTCCTGAAGATAGCAGCAATTCACTCGATGATCACCTTCTCGCGGCAGACCCCGTCCACATCGCCATACACAACCGCAACATCCACCTTCTTTCCAGTGAGCTCATTCAGCGCACCCTTGATGTAGCCGCAGGTGATTCCGCACAGTGGAGACTCTGTTGCGAGTCCACGATCTCGAAGTATGTTCCGAACAAAGCAATTGAGCACATTGATATATATCTTGCCGTCCTCGATGTGGTCGATCTCGATGTTGTACCCGTGTAACGCTCCTGTGTGGTAGATGAGCGTGTCCAGCGCCTCCTCCGCGCTCTCGATTCTGCCAAGCTTCTCTTTCGTCCTTTTTCCGAGCCGCCTTCCCGCGTCTTCGCCCATAATCCGGCAGATGTCCCTTGCTTCGTCTGTTTTTGCTATCTCCTCAAGCACACACGAAACCTCGCCGGCGAGTATCGTCAATGCCTTGTTAAGTGCCTTGCAGTCCTTAAGCTCGTCTTCCAGTGATTGTACACGCATCTGTTCTTTCTCAGACATGCCAACGCCTCCAATTTATGGGTGGGGCTCTCGCCCATATAAATGTTGTCCATCAGTGTCCGATCAGGACGTTGCAACCTGCTCCGAGCTCCACATCTCCAGAAATCCGTACTTCCACGAATCTCTCTCGTACATCCTTCCTATCGGTTTTTTGAACTCCCGTATCACACGTTTCTTATCCATTATCATCCTCCTCCAAATCCTGCTCCGATTCGCCGGAGACCATCTGCAAAGCCCTCCTGCCTGCCATCTCATACGCCTTTGCAAGCAACGCGCTGATGTTGTCTTTGCCTACCACGAACGGCGCGTCCCCGAGTCTCTTCAGGATTGCAGCGTCAACTATAGGGGGCGCGGGCTTGACAGAGAACGAGTCCAGGGAGGCGCCCACATCCCAGAAGCAATCAAGACAGGAATCGAGCGGTTTTGCGCTCTCATCGGGCGATGCTTGCGATACCGTCCCCACCCCCACACCACCCTCCGCGGAGACGCCAACGTCTGGTGCACGCCATCTCCGAAGAGAACCTATGATCTCCTCTTTTGTCCTGCCCCTGAGCTTGAAGATCAGGAACGGGTCATCGTCGAAGCGCTCTGCAAGGAGGTAGTAGACTGCTGCGATATGCTTGCACGGGTTTGCACTGTCCGGGCACGAACAATCGGTTTTGAGATCTCTTTTCTTCGCCGGGAAGAGCGAGACACCAGCCTCCGCAAAAGCATCCTCGATAGTGGTTGGCATCTCTCCTGAGAGGAGTTTGGCTGCGAATATCGCTTTTGATGCCATGGCATCCAGAACCCTCTCCCAATCGTCTTCAGAGATCGGTTTCAGCCCGATTGTGACCTCGTACGGTTTCGAGCCTGTGCCCTGAACCTTCGCATCGACGGCACCCTTGCTGACATTAATTGAGATCACCTGCCCTTTCCGGGCGTAAGATCTCCCCCGGGTCAGTCTCGCACCCATGTTGAAGGATTCGAGAACATCGATCCACCGTTTAGACCACCACGTCTCTCCGATTGCGCCCCGCTTGCTCTTTGCTTTTATGCCGTCCTTGACCTCCTTTGGTTTTGCCGGCGTGTAATTGTAATAGTCCCAGTAGCCCCGTCTGCCCATCACTGACCACCTCCTGCAACCGTTCCGATCACGGTTTCCGTCTCTGTCACAGTCCGGTCTTCCCTGTCACTGTGACTTTTTAATTTCTTCCGGATTAAGTGGATCATGGCAAAAAAGATTAACCGCAGAGGACGCGGTCTGCGAAGCAAAGCCGTTGGCAGGGTACAGAGGGTTGTTGTTTCTCTCTGCGTCCCTCTGCGCTCTCTGCGGTTTTTAAAGACATTTCGGAAACTATTAGAAAGTCTCCGGTCACTAACCGCAGATGAACACAGATGAACACAGATGCCCGCCACAGTCCCCGTCATCGTCCAGCTCCTCCTGTCACAGCTCCTGCCTTCCTTTCAGTCCCCACCTCTGCCCCAGCCCCGCCACACGCCGCATCCCGGCTCAGCGTGAAGATGTCCTTGAGTTCGCTTGTGGAAAGCTCGGTCAACCATGCCTCGCCAGCACCAACAATTGCGTCTGCAAGCTCTTCCTTCTCCTCTAACATCTGGTCTATCCGCTCCTCCAGTGTTCCGATGCAGACGAACTTGTGGACAAAGACGTTTCTCTCCTGTCCGATGCGAAAAGCCCGGTCAGTAGCCTGATTCTCGACAGCAGGGTTCCACCAGCGGTCAAAGTGGAAGACATGGTTTGCAGCGGTGAGGTTCAGCCCGAACCCGCCTGCTTTGAGCGAGAGAACGAATAGCGGGGGTCCATCCCGATCTTCCTGAAACCGCCTAACAATCTCATCCCGCTGTTTTCGTGGCGTTCCGCCGTGCAGGAAGAGTACCTCGCAATCGAAGCGCTCCTGGAGGTGATGGCGCAGCATAGCGCCCATTCCCGCAAACTGCGTGAAGATCAGTGCTTTATCGCCCTCCGCAAGCACCTCGTCGATCATCTCCTCAATACGCGTCAGTTTTCCTGATCGCCCCGAGAGTGCGCTTCCGTCCTGGAGAAAGAGTGCGGGATGATTGCAGATCTGCTTCAGCCGGGTCAGCGTGGCGAGCACAAGACCTTTGCGCTCGATCCCTTCTGAGTTATCGAGCTTATCGAGCATCTCATCAACCACTGCCTCGTAGAGCGACGCCTGCTCGTTTGTGAGGTTGTGATAGACTTTAAGCTCCATCTTCTCTGGCAGATCCTGTATGATCGTGGGATCGGTCTTCATACGCCTGAGAACAAATGGCTGAATTATTCGCCTCAAAACCTCTGCGCGTCCCTTGTCCCGGTACTTCTCGATCGGTATTGCGAAGTTCGTGCGGAAGCTCCGTGCACTACCGAGATAGCCGCTGTTTAAGAACTCCATGATCGACCAGAGCTCGGAGAGGCGGTTCTCGACGGGCGTTCCTGTGAGCGCAATCATCTGACTGGCTTTGAGCCTCTTTATCGCCTGTGTCTGCTTGGCGCCCGGATTCTTGATGTTCTGCGCCTCATCGAGGACGATGTGCTGCCAGTTGACCTGCGATAGCACCTCGCAGTCGCGATGCGCAAGTGAGTATGTGCTGATCACAAGGTCATTTCTTTCTGCCTCATCTGCAAATGCACTGCCAGCGAGCCGGTCAGTGCCATGATGGATCATCACCCGAAGATGCGGTGCGAAACGCTCAACCTCTCGCTGCCAGTTGCCGACAACAGACATCGGGCAGATCAGGAGTGTTGGATCCGGGATTTTCCCCACCCCTCCCATCTCATCGCGAACGTGTAGAAGAAATGCGATCAACTCGATGGTATTGTGGCAGAGGATATTGTTTGCAATGAAGTTGTGATGTTCTTCAACTTCAAAGTCGTAGACCCACCCATCGTATTGCACCTCTTCTATCTCCTTAATCCTGCAATAATAAACTTCATTGTCAAGCAGGTGCTGCAATCGTGTTTTCGTTGCTGATACCAGTTGCTTATCCAGCCGCGTATATGCCTTAAGTGTCTGCGATGTCCATTTTGAGCGAGCAAGCTCCCTATATCGTTTCTCTGCTTCACCGCTGATAACGTCATCCATCGCATGTATCACCTTCTCCAGACTCGCGCGAGAGAACTGCTGCGAGCAATCGTCGTACACAGTGTTGTGCATACCGAAATGGCGAATCGGGAGCTTTGTAGTTCCGACTACGCTGGCGACGAGATCAGAGGCAGGAATTCCTTCAACATTTGTATTGTTCACAGTTTCGCATATTTTCCTTAAACACTGTTGTTTTCCAGGAATGGAAAAACCGATTTCCTGATAAAATCTCCTCGCCGAGTTACCACCGATAGTGCCGATGTAATAGGTGCGATATATCCCGCTTCCGTTTGTGGCTCGCTTCTTTTTGGCGGAAATACGCATCCATATACCAAAACGGCGGAGGAGGTATGAGAGTTGTTGAATTAAAATCGGTGAGGCTGTGCTAATCTCAATACTCCTCATGCTTTCGACAGATGAACCCTCGGCATCGAAGTAGTTTCGCAGAAAGATTCGCACGTTATCCTGATCGGATTGCATGATGAACGGAGGGATGGTTTTACCCCGAGATCGCCGCCCCCAGAGATACCCTTTATCCGAAAGAAAACGTTCATATTCCCGACTATTAATCACCAGAGCAGGAGTTGTACCGGCATAAGTCCGAATAGCCGGGGAGTTTATCTTAATTTTATATTTTTTGCATACTCGAAGGAGGATTTGTCGTAAATCCTCTAGCCGTTCGGTGTCTTTTTGTGTAATGCTCAGCACTGCCTGGTTTGTGGGCTCATATCCTTCTGCAATTTGCCAGGCAAGGAATTTTACCAGATCCGGGTCTTCCGGTCTTCCATCCCAGATTATCTTTGCAGGCACACAGACGTAATCACCCACGTGAAGGTCGTTTGTCCAACCATTGTTTGTGAGAAGTCGATGGCGATAAGTGATGGTCACATTGCTTCCGTCTTCCAGGTGAACCTTGCGGAGACGTGTATTGACATACTGGCGGTACAGTTTTTGAATGCGTGATTGCACAATTTTTCCGGTCTCTGAGTTAAGAGAGTTGGTGCACAACGGTTCAGTGGGTACAGCCCAGAAGCCTTCACCATCAAACATCGCTTCCCCGGCACAATGACCCCATATCTCATCAGCTCTTTGCAGGGTTCCGTTAACGAGTATCAGGGAATCGGCGCTCGTACATTTTCCGAGTCCCATGTCGTCTGCCAGACATGCGCCGAACCCGAACCTGCTGAGATACGCGAGCCACGAGACGCCCTTCACCTGATAAGGGCGAAGAGTACCGTTGAAGGCTTTTGGAGGTGCGATCTGCATTATCTTTGCACCGTCACCTCTACCTTCAGCCCCTGCGCCGGAAAAGCGGCTCAGCATCTCATCGAGCCAGCCCTCTGCCTCGATTCCCACAACAGGAAGACCTCTCCTGCTATCAGGATAATCTGCGCCAGTTCCGCCGTCTTCGCCCCGTAGACTCAACCCGAGCCGCATCGCTTCGCCAAGCGTGATCTCCCGGGCTCGCCCCTTCTTCTCGAAGAAGTTGATTGCGGAATCTATATCTTCAGGTCGCAGTTCCACCCATTCTCCACGCACCTGAACCAGCGGGAGCTTTAGATCTGCTAAATGCGCAAACTCCTCCTCGGAAAGCGTTTGGTCACCGATAGCCATCTCCCAGTCGTAAGACATGATGGATTTGACACTGAAATGCCCTGAACCGATGCCGCCACTTTCCTGTGCCGGGGTCGGCGACTTTATCTTGAGTTTTACGCCGATACGTGCGCCCGGCTTCTCCCACCACGATGGGAGGAGGACGCCAAAGCCGTTCTGCTCGAGGAGCGGGGCTGACTCCCGCAGGAATGCATAAGCCTGCGAAGTGGACATACCAAACCCCACAGGACGCGCATCTTCCAGACTCGCCTCAATTTCCGGGAAGACCTGAGATGCTCTGCCAAGGTCGGCAAGCAACTGCTCCTGCGGGTTTTTGAACTTCCGTTTAAGGAATGTGAGCGTCTTTGACCGTGTCTTCCAAACAGTCTCCGCCGGAATCAGCAGACTTGGGTCGTCAGTAGCCTGAAGAAAGAAGTGAACCGACCATATATCATAATCCCGGTTCGCATCTCTCCTTCTCTTCCTTCCCCTGTCCCGCCCCTCATTACCATTCCTATCCTCATCCCCCACACCCACTTCATCCCCACCCAGATCATTGCTCCGTTCCGGGGGCGAATCAAGCCTGAAACAGGTGCGAAACAAAACATCCGGCGCAGATGACTTGAGCCCGGAGAGCCAGCCCGTAATTCCGTCTGAGAATGCGTCCAGTGCTTCGGCGGGCGCATCGAGCGCACTGTTTCTTGATGAGAGCGCAGTCAGGAACTGCTGTGGTAATGGGGTTACCGCGGGGCGGCGACCACGACGCGGCGGAAAAAGCGAGGCCTCTTTGATGCTCCTGCGCACGAATGCGTCAACAGTCAGATCGATGAAGCTCATGATCAGGTCTCGCGGTGATGGTGGCAGTGACGACGAGTGCGACGGTGGTGAGGTGGATGATGGTGATTGCGATTGTGATTGCGCCGCCGCCTCTAACCCATCGTCGTCCTGCGGGGCAAATGCCCGACATGCCGGAGGCATCGCCTCTGCGAGCGTATGCACCCGTTCCAGGTCGTCCCCGCTGATCACTGCTTTCCAGACTGCCGCATTCCCTTTGATTGCGGGCACAAACTGCTCTCTTGCAATAAGCTCAAGCGAGAATATGGCAGCCTCAATCAAGAACCCGAGCGTTCCGCCAAAGGCTATGCCATGAGGCGGATGAGCCGGGAGACCGAGCAGCAGATCAAACGCATGGTGCGCATCGAACACCAGCATCTCGATATTCCATGCGGAGAGGGTGGTCGCCTTCTCGCTAACGCAATCCTCCTCCAGGATGAGCCATGGCGATGGCAGCGGACCTTTTCTGGTTGACGGGAGGAGAAATGTCCCGGTCGCAATCGCAGAAGGGGTCCCTCCAAATGTGTCAACGATCACGTCTCTTAGAACATTGCCGGGAAGCGAGAACGGGTGAGCCTTTGGTTTCGCTTTCTTTGGCGGTCTGCCGCGGCGTGGCGGCACGGTTAATGGCAGCGCAGAGGATTCTGCCCAGAGGTGCAGCCTCCCCGTATTCCAGATTGCATGTAAGACCTGCATGTACGCACTCCTTTGGAAATATGGTGATTGGTGGGCTGTCTCTTCTCATAAATCTGACCCACGCACGGTCCCCTGTGATCCTCTGCCCAACCATAATCAACAAGTCCACAGCCCAACCGCGTCACAAATATTAAAGTACCAGGCAACCATTATGTATGGAAACGTAAGAGTGATGCACCATGTCAATCAGATACCCGTTCATAACAGAAAAGGCAACCATACAGCTGGAGGAGGAGAATAAGCTCCAGTTCGTCGTGGATGTGAATGCAAATAAGGACCAGATCAAAAGAGATGTCAAAGAAGTCTATGGATTCGATGTCGCTGCGGTCAAGACACTGATCACGCCAACGGGTAAGAAGAAGGCGATCGTAGCGTTCGCAGACGATGATGCGGCAAACGAGATTGCCACCAGAATAGGACTATTTTAGGTGAATAAATAATGGGAAAACGAATCATATCGCAGAATCGGGGGCGAGGGTCGCCAACATACACCGCACCATCTCACAAGTACAAAGCTAAGCTTGCCCATCCAAATGTGACCGATGCGGCAATCATGGCGACAGTCACCGAGATCCTGCACGATCCTGCACGATCGGCACCGATTGCACGAGTTTCTTTTGAGAATGGTGAAGAACGGTTGATTCTCGTATGCGAAGGGGTATCTGTTGGGCAGGAGTTAAAATGCGGCATAGGCGCAGAGATCAAGCTCGGAAACACGTTGCCGTTGGCTGAAATCCCCGAAGGCTCCCCGCTATGCAATATCGAATCGCATCCAGGGGACGGCGGACATTTTGCAAGATCTTCCGGAGTGTACGGGCTCCTGATCACACATGATATCGGCAAGACGCTGGTGCAGATGCCGTCAGGCACGATGAAATGGCTGCATCCGCAGTGCAGGGCGATGATCGGCGTCGTTGCCGGTGGCGGGCGGACCGACAAGCCGTTCGTCAAGGCTGGTAAGAAGTACCACAAACTCAAGACCCGCGCAGCGAAGTACCCGCGCGTGAGCGGAATCGCCATGAATGCGATCGACCACCCGTTCGGCGGCGGCGGCAGGCAGCATCCCGGAAGGCCCAAGAGCGTGGGCAGAAATGCACCGCCTGGGCGGAAGGTCGGAAGTATCGCATCGAGACGCACAGGGAAACGGTAAGTATAGGCGAGATGTGCACTAATGATGCAACGAATATCATGATACAACAAAATCATCGGTGAAACAATGGCAAAGAAGACGAAGAAGAAAATACCGCGACGGAAGGAAGAGTTCACATACAGGGGACACACAGTCAACGATTTGAAGAAGATGTCCCTTGCTGAGTTTTCCGATCTGTTGCCCGCAGCTTCACGTAGGAAAGTCAGAAGGGGCTTTAACGAAGAGCATAAAAAGTTGATACAGCGTGTCAAAAACGGAGACACTGTGATACGGACGCATCTCAGGGACATGGTCGTTCTGCCGGAGATGATCGGAATTGACATCGAGATTCACAGCGGCAAAAAATTTGATAGAGTATCGGTGCAACCAGAAATGATTGGTCACTACCTTGGCGAGTACGCGCTCACCCGGCAGATGGTGAGACACGGCAGCGCAGGTGTCGGTGCAACAAGGTCCAGTAAGTTCGTGCCACTCAAATGATTCTTGTGAATGGCACATAATATGCGCAATACTGCATAATATCGCAGAATGCTGCATAATAACACCTAATACTGCATAATAACACATAAAAAGGAGATACGATGGCAAGGGTCAAGTATTCACGCAAATCGGATCCGGACAGATCATCAAGAGCAATGGGCTACGAATTGCATATCTCGCCAAAACATTCGAGAGAGATATGCTCAAAGATCAGGAGTATGCGCACACCGGCTGCGAAACAGTACCTTGAGGACGTAATAGTGCTCAAGCAGGCGGTTCCGTTCAAACGTTATACCGCAGGAGTCGGGCACAGGCGAGGCAAGATGGCTGCTGGCAGGTATCCTGTGCGTGCGGCATCTGCAATCCTGATGGTTCTCGTAAACGCCGAGAATAGCGCAGAGGATCGGGGTCTTGAGCCTGATACCATGAGGATATCGCATATCGCAACCAAGAAGGGCAGAACGATCCGCGGAATCATACCACGTGCAATGGGCCGCGCGACTGCGAAGAATACCGAAACGGTAACGGTAGAACTGATTCTGGAGGAGGTATAGATGGCAGTCGAACGAAAGTTTGTGCAACAGGGGCTCAACAAGGCGAGGATAGGCGAATACTTTACCGAACAGCTCGATCGTGCCGGTTATGCCGGAATGGAGATTAACAGGACTCCGGTTGGAACGCAGGTCAGGGTTTTCGCAGAGAAACCCGGGATGGTTATCGGAAAAGGAGGAAAGTTAGTTCGCAGACTCACGAGTGATCTGAGTCAATCTTATGGTGTTGATAATCCTCAAATCGAGGTTCAGAATGTAGATGTTCCGGAGTTGAACGCACAGTTGATGGCATCCCGACTGGCAAGTGCACTCGAACGCGGCTGGTATTTCAGAAAAGCAGCGCATTCGACACTTCGCAGAATCATGGAATCCGGCGCACTCGGTTGCCGGATCGTGCTTGCCGGAAAGCTCACAGGTCCGAGATCGCGGATCGAGAAGCTCGTCGAGGGTTACATTGTACATGCCGGAAAGCCGGCAGAGGAGATCGTCCACCACGGTTTCTCGACAGCGGTTCGGAAGCTGGGAACAATCGGCTGCAGCATTCAGATCGTTCTGCCCGGCACTGTTCTGCCGGATGTCTTCAATCTGGTGGAGGTCGAGCCACCCGAACCCGCGGTCGAGGAAGAGCCGATCACAGTGGATGCGCAACCCGATATTATCGTACCCGATATTACCGTACCCGACACCGACGTGGATATGGTTGAGATCCCTATTCCCGATGAGGCAGTGCCAGACGTACAGTCTCCAGTTGAAACGAAGGGCATCCCCGATGAGATTGGGGACGCGCCCGAGACCATCAATATCGACGAGCCTCCGCAACTCTCTGTACCCGAAGGCGAGGTTGAACCGGAACCGGAAGGCGCAACCGACGCGGCTGTAGCCGGAGAGGGCGCGCTTGACACCCCCCGCCCGGACGAGCCAACACCAGATACCAAATCTCCAGTTGAAACGAAGGGCATCCCCGATGCAACCGGGGAGACAGGGGGCAAATCTCCTGCACCGGTCGAGGCGAAAGGCGCAGCCACTGGCAAGGCAGAGGTCCGCAACGTGGACGGCAGGTGGGAGCACAAGCACAACGGCATCGACTGGCACGTAATGACAATCGTACACGCGGACGGTGAGTAGATGGCAATGATCAGATCAGAAGAGATCAGGAACATGAGCCCTCATGAGCTGCTCGACGAACTCGAATCACTGCGGACGGATTTGATCAAGGAGCGGGCGATCGCTTCTACCGGGGGCGCGCCCGAGAATCCCGGGTTGATCCGGGATCTGAGGCGCACCGTCGCACGAATTAAGACCATCCAGAGGGAACGAGGGTTGTGAGGATTGCAAGGATTACGACGTTATGACGTACAGGATCACCCCGGGAAATCTGATATATCACACGCTGATCGGTCTTGAGGCTGCGGTCGTGGAGAACACGAATCCTGACATGGTCGGAATATCCGGTGTGGTGGTTGATGAGACGCGAAACACGCTGGTCGTAAACTCACAACTGGCGCACCTATTCTGCTACGAACGATCGAGCGAACGACTTTTCCCTGGTCCGGGCAGGGATGGGCGCGATTGCGGAGGCGACGACCCCTCGCACTCGCTTTCGCACGACAAAGTCATCCCGAAGTCGCAGACCACGTTCATCTTCAGTCTGCCGGACGGAATCCGGGTCAGGGTCGATGGCCGCCTGCTCGTCGCACGTCCTGAAGATAGAATCGCAAAGAGGCACAGGAATAGAAATAATTGAATAATCGAAGAATTGA
>JAGGRW010000131.1 GCA_021159385.1 Methanosarcinales archaeon | reverse complement strand
AGTAACGCGCAGTCGCAACGCATCAGAAAACCCAGCAGGGATTGAAACTAGATTGCTGCCTGTCCAGCCCGCTGCCCGCAGAAGGTCGCAACGCATCAGAAAACCCAGCAGGGATTGAAACATTATATTGAATTCAGCAGCTCAGATCGCAGGATTCAGTCGCAACGCATCAGAAAACCCAGCAGGGATTGAAACTGCAGACGTCGTTCTCTTCACCGCCCCGGTTGAACGTCGCAACGCATCAGAAAACCCAGCAGGGATTGAAACTCTGTGGTGCGGTCGTCAAAGAAGTTCTCGAACCACGTCGCAACGCATCAGAAAACCCAGCAGGGATTGAAACTAACATCTTCGGCACCCGGTATGCGGGCGTGGATATGTCGCAACGCATCAGAAAACCAGAGCAGGGATTGCGAGGGAAGCGTAAGTCGTTAACTTTATCAGTGGTCGCGTCCATCCTACAATCATGACAGAAGAAGATATTGAATATATTAAACAGATGCTTGAAGAGGATTTGGAAATATTGGTCAGAATAAGCTAGGTTCGGTTTTTCATTGTTGTTTCTATATAGTCTTTGCAATAGTTATATAATTCATTTTTGGGTTCTTTCAGAACGTTGACGGACAATTCTTCGTATGTCCCATATATTTTAAATCGTAATCTATAAATAGTTAAGTGGAATTCATCTATGGTATCAATATCCCATCTAAATTCAATATTATTCTTATGGGGAAAGTATCTAACCGCTTCAAAGGCAGTTCTGTGGTTGGCATCCGGAAAGGGTTGTAGTAAAATTAAATTTTTTAAGTAGTATGTAGCAATATCTATAATGTTGTCTATCGGTGTGTTATCAACTAAATTTCTGATTTTTTCCTTCTTGATTTCATATATGTCATGAGCGCCATATTCTATATCAGGATATTTTTGAGACATTTTCCATATTTGCTCATTAATTCCTAAAATTTCATCCAATTCAAGATTTTTCATCATTTGTCTGATTATCAACGTTTGTCCAAATCATTGTTGTGTGGCGAGAACAGGCGGTCACAGTATTTGATGATATTCGCGTGGGGTTCTGGTGCAGTCGCAACGCATCAGAAAACCAGAGCAGGGATTGAAACCGTTGTTGAACTGATCATAGCCATCAGCATACCCGATTCTGACGGATTCTGTGACTTTCAGAAGATGCTGAAAGAAGGGACTTTTCATTCTCTGCGCCATCGCGCCTTTGCGTTTTTTATTCTCCGGTTTAACGCAAGGTCGCGGAGGCGCAAGTGAGAGCGACCCGCGACGTTCCACATACGCGAGGGGGCTACCGCCAGCGACCACGGAAACTGTCAGAACCGGAGATGTTTCTGACACACCTCATCCAAAATCCTCCAGATCAAAAGCGACGTACCCGCGATCTCTGAATTCATCCTTACAATCGATTTTTCTTGCGATTATCCCGTAGTACTCCTTTCTCTCACCAGTTTGCCAGTCCATCGACTCCGCTTTTGCGATCAACGAACTCAAAAGTCTTTCTGCCTTCGGTTTTCCGAGATCAGTCCATTTCACCTCGCAAAAAAGGATCTCACTGGTTTCCTCGTTCAGGGCTACGATGTCAATCTCCTCTTCCTTGTGCCACCATTTGCCGATGGATGTCGGAGTTATGGGCAGGGGGATATGGCGTTTTCTCATCAAATGCTCACACAAAAACTCGAACCTCTGACCCATGTACGTCGAAAAGTCGTTTTCGATCTTTGAAAGGAGTGTTTCGTAATCTTCAGCTTCGACAGAGTCCCGGTTGGGATAGACGAACCTGAACCAGAACGCAAACAATGGATCGTCGATGACATAAATACCCCTCTTTCTTCTTCCGATCGGAAGAATATGCCTGACAATCCGAGTATTCTCAAGAACGTGCAAATATTTGGAGGCATTCCCCTTTTCGATACCTGTGTACGTCGAAACATGCGCGAGGGTGTTGTATCCCAGAGCTATCGCTTTTAAGATCAGAAAGTAGTTTTTCTGCTCTCTGAACTCCGCTCGCAAGAGAAATTCTGGCTCAAGACTCAGGAACTCCCCCTTTTTGAGCATCCGTTCCCTGACGTTTTCAAAGAACGTTAGACCACAGTCAAACTTCTCAAGATATGCGGGAACCCCCCCGACGACGCCATAGACCATACAGAGGTCAACTGTTCCGTATTCAGGAAGAAACTGCCCCAGATACCCAAAATCGATCTCGGTAACCTTCCACTGCCCGGTTCTCCGCCCGTACAGCGGAGAGCGGTATCCCAAAACCTCGGTCTCCATCATCCCGACGCTTGAGCCGGTGAGAACCAGCATCACGTCCCTTTTCGAGAGATTCTCATCCCATATCATCTGAAAAACCGATGTCACGCCTCTGCCCAGTTCAATCAGGTATGGGAACTCATCAATAATAAATAGAACCTTCTCGTCCCCGCGATAGAATTCAAAGAAGTATCCGAAGATCTCGATCCAGCTACTGACCTCCAGCCGTTCAAATGCCGGCATATCGAGAAATTCCGACATCTTCTGCTTCATCCGGTTCATATTCTCCTGCTCGCTGTCTTTTGTGCAGAGAAAATAGATGCCCGGCTTGTTCTCTGAAAAATTCAGCAGAAGCCTCGTCTTTCCGATCCTGCGCCGCCCGTAGATCACAAGAAATTCTGGATCCGTGGTTTTGTATCGTTCTTCCAGAAACGCAGTCTCGGAACCGCGGTCGATGAACTGGTGACACCGATCGTGCCGCTCTCGCTGTCCATGCGTAAGTTGTTGCATAAGTATGATACTCTACTCACAACTTATTATGCTTATGCCCAACAGCCATGCCGGAGCTACTCGATTCCGGTTTACCCGATCTACCCGATCTACCAGACCTACCCGATCTCGATCCTGTCAAGATACCGATCGATGCACATCTTCTCAATCTCGACCAGATTGGAAAATGCGTCAGTAAAATCACATCTTCCCACGGTAAAAAGCCCGTGCCCGTAAACGATCACACCGCGGCGCCCCACAATCGCCGGAGGCAGCGTATGGCAGAGCCCGAAGGGTCCTGTTCCGACCTCGCCCGGCACGATCGGGATATCTCCGATAAAACGCTTTTCAGGGCATTTTATGTGACACAGACCCCTGAAACCGCAATCAAAATTCTCGCAGAAGAGGGACATGATCACACAGAATTTGGGGTGACCGTGCAGGATGGCTCTGTTGTCTGTGATCTGGTAAATGTCCCTGTGAGCCGTGTACTCGCTCGATGCCGTAATCCCTGCGCAGGACGAGCCATCCATCGGGCAGGCGCAGGTGTTCCCGGAGAGCTCGTCAAGAGAGCTTCCGGTCTGGCTGATGTAGATGACGTCACCGAGTCGGTACGAGATGTTTCCGAAGAAGGAATCGACCATCCTGTGCTCGACTGTCAGCCTTCCTGCGGTTGTCATCGCCTGCAACACCTCTGCTCCATCCGTAAATGGACCCTTCCTCAGTTTGTCGGATGACATGGAGTCATCTGCGCCGCGAATGGAATCTTTGTAATCCGCAATCGCCCGTAAAGCGATCTTTCGCTCTCTTTTGCCAGCTACCCCAACGGCAGCCGCATAGAGGTGATCGGTAAGGAATTTTACGAAGATTGCGAAGCATACTGAGCTGTAGGTCACAAACGCCTGTTCCGGGCTCACCGTTCCGAAGGCGACGATTCCCTGATCCGGTATGACAACGCTCTTTCGCCTCTTTAACGCGTCCACGATTGAGTCAGCGTCAAATTCCGGTGAGATCGGGATGTCATGGAGAAATGTCCTCGTCTCCGTATCCTCCGGGCGGATCGCGGCACCGCCATCACTGTTACCGTCACCATCATCGCCACCACCACCAGCATCGGTATCGACATCGAGCTCCTGTCTCACAAGATAGTTTAATATCGAAAAATACGGTTCGGAGGGGCGTGCAAATAGGATGCTATTGATGTTAAGCCCTGCTATCACCTCTTCGAGGATCTCAGATGCGGGATCCTCCCGATTCCAGACGAGTTCCGCGTCAAGACCCCCCAGAAGGGGCGTACCGTTCCTTTCGTCACATAGCCCGTGTATGATCAGTTTATCGGCGTATCTCTTCACAAGTCGTTCCATTCAATCCCAAGCTCCTTGCACTTCTCTCTCGTGGGAATACCTCGCTGGTCAAGCCCGCGAATCCTGTAATAATCGCTGCGGGCTCTCAGAAAATCATCCCGGTCTATGGGCGCAACCGTTATGCCGTCGCCACTCGTTCCCGGTTCCGCGAAGAACCGCTCCGGCAGGTCGCAATCACTACCATCAAACCCATTCATGGCGTTCATCATGCACTCGTTGTAATAAATTCTCTCGCCAACTCCGAGCAGATCCTGCGCTGTTGTCTGAACGCCGGTAACGCCCGAGAATGCCTGCGCATACTCCTCCAGCGTCGCCGCAAAGAAGAGAAACTTACACGCGACGAGTGAATCGACTATCGCGTTCAAATCTTCGCTGATCTTGATGATCCTCGCCTTGCCGCTGAAGCTGAACCTGTCTGTGGCAACAGGCTTTCGCAGGATTTCATGCGAGATCGGGTACGCCCGCAGATGGCATCCGCCCCTTGTGGAGGTTGCGTACGCCAGAGCCATGCCATACGAGCCCCTTGGGTCATACGCGGGAAGCTCCTGTTTTTTTACGGTAATTGCAGCGTCTTCCCGACCCTTGCCCCTCGCGTACCTCTGCGAACCGAGTCCGAGACCTGCGCCGACCCCTCTCGCGTGGGCGATGTCACGGAGAAGCGCGGTAACCTCACCCGGAGAGAGGTCCTTCTCCGCGATCTCCATGTAACACGCAAGCGTTGCGCCCGCTGATACTGTGTCCATCCCAGCCTCCCCGCAGATCCGGTTCGCTTCGACAACCGTCTCCATGTCGCTGTTTTTGATGAGCGCGGTAAAATGCGACATGGTCTCAAATTCGGGCATCATCTCACCGTTCCGCCCGACTTTCTTGCAGAGGATGCTGCATCCCGCACACCCGGTCCTTTTGAACTGGTAGCGCTCTTTGTAGTGGTATGCGTTAAGTGTAGGTGCGGGCGAAAACTGCGTCGCCCTGAAGTTATCAGTCGGCATCATCCTTCTTGCGTGGATCAGGTCGTAGAGCGCACCGGTTCCGTAATTTGCGATCCCGAACTCGCCCATGAGAACAGGTGATGTGGAAGCGAGGCGGAAGATTCGTTCCCTCGCTTTCTTGACCTCGTCTCTGTCATAAACGGCTGTTCTTCCGCTCCCCTGAACGCTTACGTACTTCAGGTTCTTCTTCGCCATCACAAGCCCAAGCCCGCCGCGACCCGCGAAATGGTGCCCGTCAACGACGATTCCGCTGAAGAGAACGCCGTTCTCGGCGGCAGGACCTATAACAGCAACTGCTACGTCCTGTGCGCCGTGTGCAGCGTGTGCGGCGTGAACCGCGCTGATGGTGCGGCTCACCTCCGCCCCCTTCATCGACTGCGCATCCACAACACTCACGTCTGAATCGGCGATCCGTATTCCGCAGAGACTTTCGCTCCTACCGGTAACGATTACCCCGTCCCAGCCAGCCCGCTTCATCTGCACCCCGAGCGACCCTCCGACCGACGAGTCAGAGACCGTGCCGGTCAGGGGCGACCGCGACATCACGGTCATGCGCCCGGACGAGGGTACTGGCGTGTCAGTCAGTGGGCCCGCAAAGAAGAGGAGCGGCATATCGGGCGAGTCCCATCGTTGGGTCACGAAATCCCTGAGATAGTGCCCAGCCATGCCCTTTCCGCCGATGTATCGCTCGTACACCTCAAGTTCGGGGCGTTCCACAGAATGCACCCCTGTGGTCAGGTCTATCTTCAGGATATTTCCTGTCCAACCGTACATGGTATCACCGTAATCAAGCACAATTTACGAGACTTTTTATCATCCATGATATTAAATGAGCCTATATTTTTTGGCTCTTTCTGTAGTTCGCGTTGCAAGTGTCTCGAGACCTTCATTGAATCAAAAACTTAAAATCATCCGGAGTACACCAAGAGCAGTATGGCGTCCGAAAAGAACAAAAGAATTCCCTGTGAGATTGTAGCGATTCAGGAAGGCAAGACATGGGACAACGTCGTTGTGCAGCGAAAGGTGTCGAAGAAGCGGCTATTCTTCGGCAAGGCAAAAAAAGATGCCAGTATTAATGTCGGAGACCCCGCATACCTTGAAATTGAGGTTATGCCGTCAGAACTTCCGGAAACTCCGCTGCGTGTGACACTGTATGATATGAACGACACAAAGATCGACTGGACGATCATCCAGCCGAAGCAGTTCGATGTTGGCAGGTAATCGGTAGTCCTGCGAAAGTCCGCGCATCCGCGTCCTCAATCCTGGTCAGTTTCACGGTCACCAGCAAGCCCGCTGATGATGTCGCCACGCGTGACGATCCCGATCAGTTTACCGTTCTCAATAACAGGCAGCCGGTTGATCCTGTGATTTACCATCAGCGCACTGGCGTCCTCGACCGGATCGTCCGGCGAGATCGTGTGCACGTGCTTTGTCATGATCGCGGGAACTGTCTTCTCGCCCACATCCGCAAGCGCCTTCTTCGCCTCCTCCCACCCGATCAGCTCGCGCAGCGGAATCTCGATAATCTCGAGCGGGCTCGGGAGGAGCAGCCCACTGCCGCGATCCGGAAGTTCGAGCAACTTCAGTACATCAGACTCGGTAACAATTCCAGCCAGTCGCTCGCCGTCCAGAACCGGCATTCCGCTTATGTCGTGCTCTTTTAATGATGACGTGACCGTTCGGACTGTATCGTCGATCTGGCAGGTGACGACCTCTCTTTGCATAACGTCTCTCACATTCATGATACTGTCTTCAGAGCGATTCGGATGTATCTCTTTCGGTGGCCGGGCTTTGGAGAATACTGGCTCTCTGATACACAACGCCCGCCATACACAACCGCACCATCGTACTCGATTCTGAGTATTCGGTGGTACGGGATTTCTGTCTCGCCAGCGAGTGTGAAGAACGAGTGCCCGAGACGTGAGATCGCGGAACCACTTGCGACTTTCGTATCGCCGGGCGCGCCCCGGTGCAGGTAGTAGATCGTGCATTTGTGCATCGGGCAGCCCCGCCACTTGATCTCGTTCAAGATATCTCTGGGGCGTTTTGATCGGAACATGGTAATTTATAGTGCCGGTCGCAGATATCTTCAATCTATGCCGTTGCCTCGTCTGCACCGGCAGAATGTGAATGTGAATGCAAATGTAAATGTGAATGTACAGAATAGCTTGGGATGCTCTGGAATCATGCAGGAAACGATCCTTTCACCTGAAAAAACGGAAAAAGAGAAGATATCCGATCTACAGATCAGACCGAAGGTCTTTAGTGAGTTCGTGGGGCAGGAAGAGCTGAAAGAACAGCTACAAATCTTCATAACGGCTGCAAAGAAGCGGGACGAACACCTCGACCACCTCCTCTTCTCAGGTCCCCCGGGTCTCGGGAAGACGACGCTCGCGCACATCGTTGCAGCCGAACTCGGCGTTGTGATCAGGGCGACAACGGGACCTGTTCTGGAGCGTCCCGGCGATCTCGCTGCGATTCTCACGAATCTCGACGAGAAGGGCGTCCTGTTCATCGACGAGATACACCGATTGAGCCAGATCGTCGAGGAGACCCTGTATTCGGCGATGGAGGACTTTGTGATCGATGTTATGATCGGCGAGGGCGTGAGTGCGCGTTCTGTTCGCCTGAATCTCAAACCGTTCACGCTCATAGGTGCGACGACAAGAACCGGACTCCTCAGTTCGCCGCTCAGAGATCGCTTTGGTGTCGTCAGCCGGTTGAACTTCTATCCGCCGGATACGCTGGCAGAGATCGTTATCAGGTCTTCGGGGGTGCTCGGGATTGCGATCGATCAGGCGGGCGCGGCAGAGATTGCGACCAGATCGAGAGGCACCCCCCGGATTGCGAACCGGATCCTCCGCCGCGTCCGCGATTATGCGCAGGTTGTGGCTGATGGCACAATCACGCGGGATGTTGTCGATTGCGCACTTGCGATGCTCAAAATCGACGAGAGGGGATTGGACGAACTCGACCGGATGGTTCTGGATGTGATCGTCAATGATTTCGATTGCGGTCCTGTTGGCGTCAAGACCATCGCAATCTCGGTGGGCGAGGAGGTGCGGACGATAGAGGACGTTGTGGAGCCGTATCTGATCCAGATCGGGTTTATCAAGCGGACACCGCAGGGGCGGGTTGCGACAGAGGTTGCGAGATCGTCTCTGCGGCGCGGATGAGTGGGTGGCAGCGCCAAACAAGAGTCAAGCCTGCGGGACAACGTGGAAAAATCCTGGTTCTGACGTTTTCTGTGGTCGATATCGGCAGCCCTCACATGGGTGGTAAAACGCTGGTACATCCCTCTTAACTTTGCGTCTCTGCGCCTTTGCGCCTTTGCGTTAAATCAAAGGGAACGCCAAGACGCAGAGACGCAAAGAACGAAAGCCCTTCTGTTGGCAATCATGTTGTATGGGCATCGGTCGCCCGATTGCGATTCTGTACTTTCTGGCAAGAAAAATAACCGCGGAGGACGCAGAGGTTCGCAGAGTAGTTAACCGTTTATTCCCCCTCCGCGTCCCTCCGCGCACTCCGCGGTTAAATTCCCTGTTTGGTTATTGCAAATGTGCCAATGTGTCATTCGGAGGTACGACACTCTGCGTCTGCGCGTTCGATTGCTATCTTTGTTATGAGCAGCGACACGTACAACAATGTGTACGCTAATATATTAAAGAGCAGGGTGTAGATGATGATCGGGCTATCGATCCCGCCGCCCGATGACGTCAGGTCGGGATGCGGTTGCCTGGGCCAAAGTTTGATCGAGATGTAGCTCATAGGAACGGCAACGAATGCGATGATCCCGAAGACCGCTGATGTGCGTGCACGGTTCTCGCCCCCCATTGCACGCCGGAGCATCGTGTACGCCACGTACAGTAGAAACAGGATCAACTGGAAGGTCAAACGCTGATCCCACTCCCAGTAGATGCCCCACGCACTCTTTGCCCAGAGCATTCCGCTCACAAGATTCAACGCGCAAAAGATGACTCCGATCTCGGCAGAAGATGCTGCGAGCGCATCCCATTTCACGTCAGAAGTCTGGAGATACCTGATGCTCGCGATGAATACCACGAAGAACGCAACGTACGAGACCCATGCGAGAGGGACATGAAAGTAGAATATCTTGAAGCTCTGCTGATACTGCCCCCACTCCGAATCGCTGAACCACTGGGGTCGCTCTCCCGGATCGATCGGCACGGGTCCCGAAAAGATCATGTAGGTCGCTGCGATCAGGATTGCGGCAGTCAGCAGATAGAGTATGGTCTTTCGGTCCATTACAGATAGCACATCCATTCAGCCATCGAGTACTCAAATCCGTCCATCAACTCGAAATCTACCTCGCCCAGTGGCATGGGCTTTCCTTTACATAATCTCTTGTCTCCGCATCGTTTGTAGCACGCAACGCAGGGTTCCATGAGGATTAGTGTGGCATTCGGGAGTATTAAACGCTTGTGTTTGCAGCGGGCAATACGTGCATACGTTTTCACCCAAACTACTGGAGTATGCCATCTGGCAACCCAATTCTGCTCAAATAGAATGCAAATCTATGGGATAAATTTTCTCTGAACAACGGTTTTAAAGAACCTATGAAATGGCTTTTATAAAGTATATAAAGTATGTAAGTTGGTATAGTATAATATTGTTTAAAGTCAATGACTAAATCGGGCATACCAAGTTCTTCGTTTCTCTCTAAAAAGTGATATCTTTCGTTATTGTTCCTTTTTATAATATCCCATCTTTTGCTGTTATATTTTTCCATAATCAAGCCAACCCCTTCCAAGTGTTCGCCGCTCTTTACCAAATCTGCGATGTATGCAGGGCATACGAGGATTGATTGTATGTATTTGTCTCTTTTTTCGTTTTCGGATTTATTTCTATCCTCGAAATCCCACCACAAATCACAACTTTGTGTTAATACAACAAAAAAAGGTATTTCAATTTCGTCAATCTCGATGTTTTCCCCTATAAGTTCTGCCCATCTAACATAATTAAAACGTTGAAAAATGTCTCCTTGTAATATATTGTGTTTTTTACTGTCCTTTTCGTACATTTTAATCAAGCACGATCTTATAACGGGTTTTCTTTGCTTTCATCACCATCGTTGGATATTTCTCAAGATCGAAAAACTTCTCCGGTTCCTTTTTTATAGAAATGGTAGAAGTCTCTTCATATTCTTCTTCCCCATATAACTCAATAAATTTATTCATCTTCAACCACCCCCATAATTTCTCTTAAACCATCTTCAATGGATTCTTCAAACATATCTGATATACCTTTATTAAATTTTTTGATCTGACCCATTATTTCTTCCGGGTTCTCCAAACTTTCAAATGTGAAACAATCGTAATCAAGAACGAATTCCTTTTTTAGAATGGGACTAGGGTACAAACTGTTGGCAATACCATACTGGAATCTCAATCTATACTCTTCTTTGTTTAATTCAATCAAAGTAATGTATCGTGACATATCTTTCTTGTCAGAGATAAAATTCATTGAAGCTAACAATGACTTATTCAATAAGTTATCCCATTCAAATGGATGCTTCTCTTCCAGATTAATTTGATTTATGTACCGTAACCCCAATCTAGTCGAGACGATCGAAGGAAATAGCTCAAATAAACTCTTTGTAACTATATCTATAATTTTTAAAAAATCTTCAAAATGAGTGTATTCTTTGAACTCCACAATAATAGTGTCAGGTTCAAATAAAACAATTCTTGTTTTTGTTTTATTAAAAAACGCCCATTTTTGTATTTCTGTGGCTTTAGTTTCAATCTGTTCCATCCCTTCAAATTTATGTTCAAGTTCAATCCCCTTTTGTTCTTGTAATATTTGAAAATCTTTTTTTATCAGTTTTTGAAACTCCCCCATACTCTCAGGACCGTAATTTGATGGAGTGGGGAAATCAAGCTTAAAAACTACATTCGATAGGAAATTCTTTTCATATCTCTTGTTTTCCATGCGGCTCACCTAAACACTTGCTTTTTCCGAATCATCTGCCCACAAGCACCTTAATGAAAGATATTCCATGTTTGGATATTACTTAACTGTTTCCGTGACACTCCGGCATAATCGCCATGTGGCCAGTCAAAAGCATTGCCGCATGTCGATCGCGGCGTAACTTTAGACACCCCATGCACGGTTACGTTAGACTTCACCCACATAACCGTGCATGGCATGACTGCGATGCCCTCTATTGTTTACTGACTCACGAAATCGCTCGGCTTCGGAATTCCTGGCTTGAGTCCCTTCCGCGT
>JAGGRW010000189.1 GCA_021159385.1 Methanosarcinales archaeon | reverse complement strand
TAAAAGATAAGATCGTAAAAGTGCTTAAAAAGCACGGCGTGAAGAGAGGTGGATTATTCGGATCCATAGTGAGGGGAGAGATGAAAGAAGACAGTGACATCGACGTACTGGTAGAGATTGAAAAGAATATCAGCTTACTGGACTTCGTCGGGATCAAACTGGAGATTGAAGAAGGGGTTGGTAGAAAAGTGGACTTAGTAGAGTACTGCGCTATCAAGCCATCTATCAGGGAGAGAATCCTCAAAGAGCAGGTGGTGATTCTGTGAAAAAGGATGTGCGGGTTTATATCGACGACGTACTTGAATGCATCGATAAGGTGGAGGAATATACAGATGGACTCGGTGAAGAAGAGTTCTATGAAAATACACAGATCCAGGACGCAGTTATAAGACGTCTTGAGATCGTAGGCGAGGCGATAAAGAATATACCAGTGGATTTCAGAGAACAGTATCCGGATATCCCGTGGAGAGAGATTGCAGGAATGCGGGATGTGCTTATACATGGATATGCTGGCGTGAATCTTTTGAGGGTATGGCGGGTCGTAATAGATAATTTGCCAGACCTAAAAGACAGATTTCAAGAGATAAAAGGAGAAGCATGGCTGAAATCATAATACCATCTTCAGATGACATAGTTACCATAAACAGAAAACTTGGCGGTGCGATTTTAAATCCCGGATCAATAGATTTCCTCATAACAAGGATAGAGTCGAAAACTCAAAAGAAGGACTATAAACGACAGGTTGCAACCGTGTCTGCGATCTTCTGGTACGAACTCATTCAAAGCCACCCATTTGTTGATGGAAATAAAAGAACCGCTACAGAAACCATGAAATTATTCCTGAAGCAAAACAATCTCAAACTCGACACGCCGATAAGTGGGCTGGTCTATATATCGCTTAAAATAGCCAATAACGAGATTTCATATCCAGAATTGATTGAATGGATCTATAGGAGGCTTGAAGATGGAAACGTTTAGCAGATTTGTGCTGTCGGAAGATGGAACTATAAGAACGATAAAAGTGCCCAAAGAACAGGCATTGAAGGAGATTGATGAAATTCTCGAAGAAGACAAGGAATTTCTCGAAATCATGGAGAAGATGTAAGCTTGCGAATGCTCCTCGCATACCCAACCATACCAATGAACAAATCCAACAGAGGCGGGGCATGACCGACCAGATCGGAGAAATAAAGCGACAAATCACAAAGATGCGGAAGGTCAAGCATTCGAGGGAGATTATGACTTATGGGGTGACAGAGAACGGAACTGGGATTCATTCATAATTCGACAGGTGATGGGTCACGAATTTCGCATCAATACACGCTCACGCCCTTCACGCCTTCGCATTTCAGCAGTTCTCCGACCAGATCGTCAGGTATCCGCCGATCGCAGATGATCGTCAGTGTCGGGTGCTCACTCACAATCGGGTCGTCAGCAATCGCCTGTATGATGCTCACCCCATGCTCTGCCACTGATGCTGCAACCGATGCAAGAACGCCTGTGCGGGTGGCGTCCACAGGCGTTATGACGATCACGCCCAGCTCAAGATCGGGCGCAACCTCGTAGAGCGACGAAATCGGACGGATCTTCGTAAAGATGATTCTGAGGAGGTCGTCCTGTGTTATCATCGATGCGGTCGCATCAACGGCCCGGCGATCAACGCCGACCTCCTGTGCTATCTGGGTGTGTGCGAGTTTTATGCCGCCGGAGACCACCTTTCCATCAGATGTCACCTGAAAACCGCGTTTCAGGAGCAGGCGCACGACTCGCTCCTGCGCCGGATATTTTCTGAACTTTTTTAATATGAGGTCCCACATTCTTACTCCATCACGGTCTTGTGCAGTCTGATCATCCTCTCAATCGCGTCACCGTCAAATCCACGCCGCTTCATCCGCCTGATCCGCTCATCGATCCCGATACGCAGGACTCCGTCAACCAGATTGTCGGCATGTGCAACGATCATCTCCTCGATCGTCTCTGGCAGGTAATTCCCAACGGGCAGCCCGAGATCCGCAGCCACCTGATCCGGTATGCCGGAACCGATGTGCCGCTCGATGATTCTTACGACCCGCACGTCCAGCCCGAACGACCGTGCGATCTCTGCTCCGAGCACAGCGTGGTCGATGCCATCTGATTGCGCACGCCCGATATCGTGAAGCAGTGCACCGATCACAACCAGTTCGAGATCGGCATGACTGCTGTGTGGATGGCGTTTGTTGTATCGCACCGCAATCTCACGCGCACATTCGGCGACTGCTCGGGAGTGTTCTATAATCTCTGGCGGAGTGTTCGCTTCTCTGAGCAGGTGGACTGCGTCTTCAGGACTCATTCAAACATATTATCCATGCGGTCGGTGTATTTATAGTATCTCCATATCTCCACATCCGGGAAGTTTCGAGACTTGTTGCACTAAACCATGCGCTCCGCTGTTTGCCTGATGCGGATGTATGATCTCGCGATCAGCATCCGCAAATCGAGTCGTCGTGGCAGCAGTCCCAAAGCCGTCTGCTGGTTGCAGAAAGATCGTGCTACGAAGATCCAAAACTAAAACAGATGTACCGCCGACGCTTTAAAGACAATCCAGACACGCACGCCACACAGAAGCTCCATATCCTCATACGATTGCTTTGTCAGCACAACAACAAAGGGAAGGCCCACATCAACCACCACTCTCACGATTGCGCCCATATTCTTAACCTCCGCAATCTCCCCGCAAAATGAGTTTCTCGCGCTCGTTTCGATCTCTTTTTTCGAGATCAGTATGTCTTCGGGTCGGATCGAGACAGAGACGTCTCCCGATTTCACTGTGCTGGAGACCATGCATATCCCATCTCCATCAACATGAACCAGAGAGATGTCGTCGTGGACAACCGATCTTCCGCGGAACAAATTCTCAACACCAACAAAATCCGCGATGAATTCGGAATTGGGTCTTCTGAAGACATCATCCGGCGCACCCACCTGAATGATCCGTCCGCCGCACATCACAGCGATCCGATCCCCGAGCGCGAACGCCTCTCCAAAACTGTGCGTCACGTGAATCGTTGTGGTCCCCGTGATCTCGTGTATTCGCGCAAGTTCCCCCTGCAGCCGCTCGGTCGTGCGAGAATCCAGTGCAGAAAGCGGCTCATCCAGAAGCAGCACCTCTGGCTCTGTTACAACCGCTCGAGCGATTGCGATTCTCTGCTTCTCCCCTCCGCTCAGTGTACCCGGATAACGGTTCAACAGGTGCGAAACGCCAAGAAGCTCTGCAATTTCATCTGTTTTTGCAATGATTTCGCTTTTGGCGATCTTTTTCTGACGCAGCCCAAATCCGATGTTTCCTGCCACAGTCAGATGCGGAAAGAGCATATAATCCTGGTAGACCATGCTGATCTGCCGGTCCTTCGGCAGAATGTCTGTCACATCCGTCCCGAACTGACGGTGCAACGGCACCGCCAGCATCGTAGTCCTATCACAAATTGATCTTTTCAGCCGCCGCCTGCAGGATCATGAGCGCATCCACTGAAGTGAGTTTGCCGTCTCCGTTCATGTCGCCCCATCTTCGTCCGATGCCATCTGAGTTCACCCAGTAACCCGGAGTGGTGCTGTTGTCCGCATCCCAGACATCGGGCACGCCGTCGTGATCGGTGTCCTTGGCTGGGATGGTCTCTGGTGGTGGCGTGGGCTCTTCGCCGCCGATGGTGCGCTCGACGAATGGGTAGAATCGGATGGCAGACGTGTCATTTGCGGTCTTGAAGTAGATGTTGCCCATGATGTGTTCCGTGTTATCAGGGCTCAGATCAACGGTATCCTTCTTGTTTGCAAGAGTGAGGTAATTAGTACTTGCAGTCGCTTCCATTACGCCAAATTCATCACCAGTCTCGATCTCCAGAACCTCGTCATCGATCAGGAAGACGTACATCAATTGCACATAACTGATGTCTCCCTTGAAGACTGCAACAACGTAGCATGAGAAAATCGGGATATTATCTTCGCCAGCGACATCCTTGAGATATGTATATACCCGATCCTGTCTGGTGCTGCCAGGACCAGTATTGATGCACTTTAGACTATCAGTTAATGGAACACCGTCCTTGTGTAATTGAAGCGTTGCTTTGTTTCCAGTATCGTCTATGTCTACGAGTTCGAGTGCAAAACCGTCGCTAAGATTCCATTTCTTGCCAAGATACAGCGTCTCCGTGTCATCATCCTCGAACTCGACCAGGAGTTTTGTGAGTTTGTCTGCCATGCCGTTGATCGCCACATACTTCTCTCCCATCCAGCCTTCGATGAAGTAGTGAGTTCGATTATCAACGCCGCTTAGAAGCAAGCCTTCGTTCTCCCAGAGCTGATACGTCTGATGCACCGGATGTGTGGCGTAGGACAGATTCATCTTATCGACACTCCGATCATCGATGATCCCATTTAGCGAATTAGCTTCGATCCGGAAGCTTTCGGTCATCAGATCGTCATCCAGATCATACCAGAACGCACCGAAGTTGGCAGCATTCCACACCAGATCAGGCTGTGCACCAACAAGATTTACAACATTGCCGCGGACCTTATATGTGCCCGGCTCAGTATACTCGACGAATGGGTAGAACCTGAGACGATAATCCTCACCAGTACCATCATTGTCTGCGGTCCTGAAGTACATGTTACCCATGATGTGCTCGGTGTTGCCCGCACCCAGATCAACGGTATCCTCCTTGTTTGAGAGATTGATGTAGTTACTACTTGCAGTCGCTTCCATTATGCCAAATTCATCGCCAGTCTCGATCTCAAGAACATCATCATCGATTAGGAAGACGTACTTGACCTGGGTGGTGTTGTTCACTATATAGATCGCATCCACATAGCAGGAGAAGACTGGAACATCGGATTCTCCGCCGATGTTTGTGGTGTATGTGTATACCTCCCCGGCTGAAACGACTTCACTATCGAGTTCCGATCCATTCTTGCTCAAAACGAGCAACACGTTAGTTCCTTCAAGACCAATCTGTGCGTCAAGCGCGAATCCTCCAGTCATGTTCCAAGGTTTATATTCTACAAGTGTCTCATTGTCATCATCTTCGAACTCGACCAAGAGTTTACAGAGTGTGTCAGCCTTGCCATTGATAGCCACATACCTCTCTGCCATCCAGCCTTCGAGATAGTATCCGGTATCGCCATCAACGGTTAGTCCCTCATTCCTATTGACTTCATACTGCTGATAGACAGGAGAAGTCTGGTATATCAGACACTCTTCATCGATGGTTCGATCCCACATGGACAGTGTGCCAGCAGTAATCGTCAGTTCTTCGGTCATCAGATTGTCATCCAGATCATACCAGAATGCGCCGAAGTTAGCAGCATTCCATACCAGATAAGGCTGTGCGCCACCGGGATCCAGGTCCACAACATTGCCGCGCACCTCAAGCGTCTCCGCACTCGCGGGCACAGCAACCACCGCAACCACAAGCGCAATCAGTACAATCATTCGTTTGTTCATATTCATACCTCCTTGCGCAAATCTCAGATCCGCGTTCACCCCTTATGACCACGTCACATAAACCTATCGTGTCTCTGGTGCATGTTGGTACAATACGCAGTAACCGTCCATGCACGTGAGAATCCAGTTGCATACCCGTTCAGCGCGCCCTCAATCTCCGCGGGGTTTTATCCCCAATCTCATCGACGTGCTGATCATCCACCCATCCGCTCTGTATATCCGCCCTGTGATCGAACTGGTGTACGAACGGCTTGATATCCAGAAGCGGCGTCCCATCCAGGATATCGATATCACTGATCTCCAGCACATTCCCTCTGACATGATCCAGTCTGACAATGGAGATTCCGATCGGATTCGGTCGATTCGGATGCCTTATCGCGAAGATTCCCTTCTCGTTATCCCCCATAAATGGTTTTGAGATCAACGAGTAACCGTTCGCAAGATGAAAATGGTAGAGGATGATCAGATGGGAGAATCCATCGATGTCCCTGAGTCCATCAGCATATTCCAGAAATACCTCTACCTCACCTCTCGCGCCGTCTGCGAAGACGCCCTGAATCGGCGTATCAGCAGGGTCTGTGAATGGTGAATGTATGACCCCGATTGGGGTGTGTGTTATATTTGCCATTGCTGCTCACCCTCGTATTTTTCATCAGGATATGTTGTGAAACCATGCTTCTTAAAGATCGCTTTGCCCTCGGGGGACGCAACAAAATCCACGAACTTCTTCGCGGTATCATTCTGTTCGGAAGATGTGAGCGTGCCGATTGGAACGATCTTTATGATGTTCTGCTCAACCGGAATCTCAACAATCTCCATCTGTTCACTGTTCACGACCAGATCCTCCCAGATTATCGAGGCGTCCGCCTGTCTCATGGATATGTAAACCACAAGTTCATTCACGGTCGCGCCGCGGGCGATTACGTTCTTCTCCACATCACCATAGATCCCGTTCTTCTCGAGGATCTTGTTTCCAAGTTTGCCGATGGCTGCTGCCTTTGGATCCCCAAGTATAGCCGTAACGTTGGGATTTGCAAGATCCTCCAGAGATGTTATGCCAGCGGGATTTCCTCTCAGTACCGCGATCACAGGCACATGATATGCGACAAATTGCTCATAATCGGTGAGTCCCTTCTCCCTTGCAAGATCAAAGTAATATGTCGCTCCGGGCATGTAGACGTCCCCTTTCCGCGTGAGTTCCATCTGGGATAGGAGCGTGTTTGAGCCTGCATAGTTGTAGTTTATAGAAACGCCGTGTTCTTCCTCGAAGAGCGATCCGATCTCATCCATCGGCTTTCTCATCCCCGCACCGCAGTAAACAAGGAGCGACTCCGGTGTTTGTTCCTGACTTTTGTCGATGCACCCGGGCGTGATCGTGCTGCAAAGCAGAAAGATCGTTAGTATCATGAATGTCGCTGTTCTTTTCATTGGGCATCCTCACCACATCTGGTGAATGTTCTATACCGTCCACGAAACTACTACAAATGCATTTCGGTTTTGGAAAACGGTTGTATAGTGCCGAAGAGGTGATAACAAACATCACTACAGGTTGCTGATCGGCTACCTCCTCGGTAAGTACATCCTGAAGATCGACCCGGTGCCGCTCATGGGCGCAACCACTGGCTCGATTGCAAGCGCTTGAATGAGCGATGTTTTTATTGATTTTTATTACAAATCATCCGAGAATAAATACTGTGCCATAGTAAAACTGGTCCCAAACTATTTGTTTGCACGTCCATAAGTCTGTCAGGTCTATGATCAAATCCACGATCCAATCGATTGAATGGTTTTTTCGTGGTACGCGCAATTTTACAGAGATGAATCCTATCAAAAAAGCCCTGCAAAAGGTCAAAGGTGAGGTGTACACCGACCGTCCTACGCTGTACTGCTACTCGACCGATGCGAGCATCTACCAGATCCAGCCCGCTGCTGTCGTCTGCCCGATCAAAGCGTCCGATGTCAGCGAGTGTATTGCGGCAGCAAAGAGGCTCAGGATGCCGGTAACAGCACGGGCAGCCGGAACCAATCTTGCAGGAAGCTGTCTCGGCAGGGGAATCGTTCTGGACGTCTCGAAGAACATGAACCGGATCATCGGCGTTCGTGAGACCGATCGTGGGCAGTTCGTTGTAGATGTGGAACCGGGAGTCATAATAAACGATCTTCAGGCATATCTGAAGGCGAAAGGCCTCTTTCTCCCGCATGACCCATCGAGCTCCGAGATCTGCATGATCGGCGGCAATCTTGGAACGAAGGCGAGCGGCGCGCGAGCCGTCAAATACGGAACCATCGACGATTACATAGAGAGCGTCGAGTTTGTGACTGCCGAAGGCGAGATAATCGACACAGCAAGCGAGGACACGATCCCTGACCGGATACGTACGGGCATATCAGAACTGTTGGAGAGGCTCCTTGCCGATGCCGCCACAATTGCGCGCCTTGAATCGAAGCGAGCGGTCAAGACAGCGAGCGGCTACAATATGCGCGCGCTCCTCGACTACGACGACCATGACCGCATCGGCTGCATGATCGCGCACCTGATGTCGGGGAGCGTGGGGACGCTCGGAATCTTCACGCGAATACGGCTGAAAGTCCTCCCGATCGTGTCAGGAACCGCCATAAGTGCGATCTACTTCAAAAGCCTCTCTGACGCGGGCGATGCCGTCCAGCACATAAGAAAACTCGGTCCTGTCAAGATTGAGATGATGGACGCAACATCACTCGGAATCGTTCGGGGAGAGTACCCTGATCTAGAAATTCCGGAGGACGCGAGCGCACTCTTCGTCGAATTCGAGGGAGATAGTCGCAAATCGAAGATACGTGATCTAGAATGGATGATCCACGAGAGATATGATGTTCACTGGATATTTTCCGAATCAGATGATCAAGAGTTGCAGGAGGGGATATGGGCTGTCAGAAAGGCACTTGTTCCGATCTTAACGAACTATGACGAGAAGATAAAGCCGGATGCGTTCATCGATGACGTTGCTGTCGCCATACCCGATCTTGCGCCGCTGATCGGTGATCTGCACGAGATATTCGACCACTATCACATCGCAGCAGCGATCTACGGTCACGCGGGGTCAGGGAACCTGCACATCAGGCCAATGCTGAACCTGAACGATCCTGCGAACATTAAACTGCTTCCGGAGCTGGCAGACCGTGTCTACGAGGCAGTCTTCAAATACAACGGTACCATGACCGGGGAGCACGGGATGGGGAGGCTGCGGACGATGTTTCTCGAAAAGGAGTGGGGAAGCGAGATCTACGGCTACATGCGGGAGATAAAAGAGATATTTGACCCCAACGACCTCTTAAATCCTGATGTTATCTTCAGCGAGAGTGCGATCACTGATGACATAAAATATCCTATAAAATATATAAACAAATTTGAGGCGCGATGCATCAATTGCGGATACTGCAAATCGGTCTGCCCGATAGCGACAACAAAGAAGGGTGAGACTGGTTCGAGAAGCTTTTTGCAACTCGCACGATTCAGAAACTTTGAAGATCCCGCGCCAGGTGAGTCGCGCCGCGCGGAGAAGATGCTCCGGACGTGTCTTGGCTGCCTGAGGTGTAGGACGAGATGCCCGAGCCACGCGAGCATTGGAGAATTGCTCTTTTCCCAGAAATCCCCGCCGATTTACACCAAAAAGGCTATGAGTATGTGGGCATCCGACTACGATCGTTTCGAGAAGTATGCACGCTTCTTCGGACGACTTATGAGTCCCGCCGTCGGGGCTGCGCTTGGGAGGGATCTTCCAAAAGTGAGGAAAAGCCCGCGCGCATTCGTGGATCGCGCGCAAAAACAGAAGTCCGGGGCGATGACCAGTGTGATGACTGTTGCGGTATTTGGGGGTTGCGCGTCCGCGATACTCGACGACAACGTCTTCGAGTCGATGGTGCGCGTGCTTGAAGAGAGCGGGTTTGACGTTGTAATTCCGGATCAGTGCTGTTGCGGGCTTCCGATGATCGGGGAAGGACTCTACGATCTGGCAAGGGATGCTGCACGAAAGAACGTTGCCGCATTCTCTGACGCGCGGTACGACGCGATTGTTACGGCGTGCGCGTCCTGCACTATGATGCTCAAGCAATTCGGGAACTTGCTTGGGAATGATTCTGCGAAAAAAGTCTCCTCGATCACGTACGACATCGGCGAGTTTCTGGAGAAGTTTACGGACGATCGGGCATTTTCCAAAGAGAAACTGGAGATGCGCGTGGCGTACCACCACCCATGTCACCTCGCAGCGGCTGGTGTTGCGGACGCGGATAGCTGCGCGATACTGAAGCGGATCGTGACTGATTTCGTCGAGCTTCCTGATGGGTGCTGCGGCGGGGCTGGAGCGTACGGTATTTTGCATTCCGACCTCTCCGAGCGGATATTTGACAGGAAGGCGGAGGCGATTCTCGAGATCGATCCGGACACAATCGTCACCACCTGCCCGAGCTGCGAACTACAGTTCAGGCACAATCTCGCAAAGAGGGGAATTACGTGCGAGGTCAGGAATATCGTGGAGGTCGTGGATCGGTATTACAGCGGTGGAAAGCGGTGAGGGCGGTTGCGGTATGAGATTTTGTGAGTATTGTAGCAACAGCCCACAGTAATGATTGACAAAATGTTAGTCTTATTGGGGATAAGCTGTCAAACCGTAAGGTTTAAGTACTATTACATTGTAGTTACCTTCCATGCGAGCGGGTTTTTGAAACCCTTTTTTAACCACTAACCCCCACTCCCAAATCCCAACATGCCTGCTCGCATACCTCCTTGTTACCGGTTGACGATTTTTGTTTCAATCACAGTGCCACCCATCTCGCTCCAGCAACTCGTAAGTTCTTTCACCTGATCGCGTCCAACGAGCGCGGTGTATGCCGATCCGGTTCCGGAAAGACTGACTCCCGAAACTCCGAGCTCAAGCGCACGCATCGCAACCTCCGTATCAAATCCAAGCGCGGCGCAGTACAACAGTCCATTGAGCGTCATCGCATTCTCGAAATCATGAGCGAGCGCGAGCTTGTACGCCACCTCGACGAGCGGCGCAATCGCCTCCGAGCGAGCAATATCAGTATCAGCGGTGAACGCCTTCTCTTCCGGCAGATAGATGAGGACCCTGGAATCGCATTCAATACGGTCAACGAGTTCCTGATTGCGATTGTCAGTGATCACGATTCCGCCGAGCAGGGACGCGCACGCATCATCGAACGCGCCAGTGATCGTGACGCCAACATCGAGCGCAGCCCGGACACCCATACGAACCACCTCTATCGGCGGCAGCGTTTCGCCTATGGCGTTCAGTGTTGCAAGCGTTGCAGCATTCGCGGCAGCAGAACTGCTCTTCAGCCCACGCGCAATCGGTATCTCGCTTCGGGTCGTGACAACGCCCTCACACTGGCATCCGAATCGATCCAGTACCATCGTTACACAACGCGTGATCAGTGCGGTGTCGTAGCTGACATCACCGCAATCACCCGCGCCATCACTACCGATCTCGATTATGCCTGTGATCCCCCCGAAATCTCCAGAGCACTCATCCAGTTCGACGTCTGCTGTTGTCTCCAGATCGATTCCAAATGCCGCGCCCTTCCAGATCGCAATCGCATTCACGATTGTTCCAGCGCCGTTTGCAACAGCGTGTCCATGTATTGTAGCAGATTGCATGAATTCCATTTATGCCTCGCACCACATTTATACAATCATGCAATCCGCAAATCCGGAGTCGCGTTAGAAACGTTTATATACTGACATCACCTATGCTATGCTATCACCTCCATTTTCGTGGTAGGGCGGCATCGGCTCTGCAAACGAGTCGAGTCCGACCATGACAGTATTTTGATGGAGACGGAAGGTCGTTTCGTCTGACATTGGTCCTGATATTTCGGTCAATTTCGACCGGTAGTGTAATCCTATCAATTCCAAACGTGTGCTTCAATTCTGGTTGATCCTGCCAGAGGTTACTGCTATCGGAGTTCGATTAAGCCATGC
>JAGGRW010000224.1 GCA_021159385.1 Methanosarcinales archaeon | reverse complement strand
GTAAAAAGGAGGTGAAAAAAGTGAAGAAGAAGATGTTTGCAATGCTAACTGTTGCACTGTTTGTGACTATAGGTTTTGCAGGTTTCGCGAATGCAGATGGCTTTAAACTCGGTAAGTTACAAGCTGTACAAGACGCAGAAGCGCGAGTAATCACGGTCAATGAGACATTGATGGATGTTGAACCGACCGGGGACGGTAGGAGTCTGACTATCGAGCATGCAGGATACTTGAGCATCGACGAGGATGGGAGTGATATATGTGATGCGAAGGCGTATGACTGGAATGCATACGGCATTTCGTCAAGCGGAACGCCCATCCAGGTTAACGTAGATTGGGATTATGATGATGATTCCAATATATGTGGCGGCAAAGCCAAGTTCAAGTTAACAGTACCGGGTGCACAAGATAGCAAAGAGATGCTCGTCTCGTCCAGATCTGCTGCGCAATACTAAAAATGGGTGCGAGGAGCGGATGTTATGCGCCCGTGAGAAACGAAGCACATTTTCATGCTCATCGGGTGAACCGGAGGGTCATGAGGGTTTCTTCCAATCATTGATCTAACAGGATTGACAACCAGCCATTTCCAGATCAGTGCACACAGACCGGACTCTCCCGCAACCAGTCGATGTCAGACTGGTACAGCTTCCGCAGATCTCGCAAGCCTAACTGCAGCATCGCAAGCCTGCTCACGCCGAGCCCCCATGCGAGAACGGGACACGTAATTCCGAGCGGTGCTGTAACCTCCTCCCGAAATATGCCGGCTCCGCCGAGTTCGACCCATCCAAGCCCCTCGACATAGACCTCTGGCTCAACAGACGGCTCTGTGTACGGGAAATACCCGGGTCTGAACCGCACATCAGGAAAACCGATGTGATGGTAGAACTCGACGAGATATCCGAGAAGATTGGAGAACGTGACACCGGGGTCCATCACAACACCTTCGAGCTGCTCAAACTCTGGCGTATGCGTCGGATCGATCGCCTCGCGGCGGTAGACCCGGTCGATGCAGAACGCTTTTCCTGGAGGATCAGGGTGGTCTGCGAGGTACTTGATCGTGATCGCGGTTGTGTGGGTGCGCAGAACCTCTCTTCCGGACACTTCCTCGCTCCATCTTCCACCCCAGCCGGTTGAGCCGGTATCGCCGCCGAATTCGTGAACGTCCCTGACACGCTCATAGCCTCCGGGAAGCTCCGCCTCGCTATCGAGATAGAACGTGTCCTGCATCTCCCGCGCAGGATGATCCTGCGGCTGGAAGAGCGCGTCGAAGTTCCAGAAGGAACTCTGCACGATATCTCCCTTGATCTCGGTGAACCCCATCTCGAGCAGTATCCTGCGCATCCGGTCGATCAGACGCTGATACGGATGGATTTTTGCGCAACGCGCTCGTGGCACAGGCGCGCTGAGGTCGTACGGACGGATGTTCTCCCATCTGCGGCTTCTGATGATCTCAGACGTCAGTTGCACGATCTCATCGGCGCCCCCCATCCGTGAGACTTTGCCTGCAAGTTCCATACCTTCTTCTGTTATCGTTATCGTCCTCAACTTCTTCTCTGTCGCATTCACCAGCTTTCGCTTGATTAGGTCCCTGACCGTCTCTTTGCCTGCGTCTGCTGCATCCGAAAGTGTGTTCTCGTCGAAAAGCGTCCTGAGCACATCCTCGTCCGCGCCTGCATCCGGCTCCGCTTCGACAGTGGGCACGACCATGCCGTCTGTTATCACTGCCCACCCCTTGCGCCGCAGCCAGCCGAGAGCGATCCCGACCATGGCTGGAGGGAATTCTTTTTTAAGATCGGAAACTGCGACCCTTTCGTCGCGGGATCGGACGTATGTTAGTATCCTGCGTTCAGGGAGTCCTTTTGCTGCGCACTCCCTCCCTTCTTCCGAGAGTGCGTAAATGTCTGTTATCGATTCCCGGACTTCGGCAAGTCCCTTCTCTTCCAGAAGGAAGACGGATTGCATCAAAGCATCAGGATTCAGGCTCGATTTTTCTGCAAGTTCGGCTGGCATTGATCTTTTCAGGTCGATCAACGCCGAGAGTACATGCTTTTCGTTCGGTGTGAGTTGTATGGTCACAATCTCCGTTTCTGTGGTGAATTCGTATAATTGCCGGAAGGACAGATTCATGACAACCGCTACAGAGAGCAAGCTTTTCTGCGTGGTCGAGTGAGTGGAATTGGGCAACTGTGCCTGACACGTCCGTAGTCCATTGGGTCGGCTTAATTGCCACCAACGGTCTCGATCTTGAACGTGACGTCAAGCCCCTTCAGTGTCAACTGGACCCGGTCTCCGATCTGCAGTATGTCATCGAGACTGGCATTTGATCCCCAGTCATACACATAATCGTAAGCGCCCTGCATTGCCTGAAAACCCATAGCAGTCAGTCTCGTGTTCACTTCGGAAGGGGTTCCGCCCTCGCTGCTGAACCATACGACGAGATAGCTTTTCATTGTACTTCACCTGTTGTGGCTACATCACTTGGATCGGTTATTATGTTTTTGGTTGGTCTGGTGGTCGGGCGGAAGTCCGATCGCGTTGATATGATCAATCAATTCAGTGAACGCGCCGATCTCAAATTTTATGACCTCTTCTTTTGTCATGCTGATACTCATCTCACCATCCACGGTCAGCCGATCCGGACCCCTCCGCACAAGCCGGTCCACGCCGCCTCTGGAGAGCACTTCCTTTAGTTCGGTATCATGCACAAACGCCCGCCCCGGGATGAATACCGTCTCCTTAACCTCGCTCATGTCGAGCGCTCTCACGTCATCGATCGTTATCAGGCAGCCAATGTCCTTTGCGACACCAACGACATTCACGTAATCGTTCTCAAACCGAAGAACCTTTTCGAGGCGATCTCTTGCGATGCGGCTCGTTAAAACGGTCGCCTCCTTTGTTATCGCCGGGAGCTTCGAGAGCGCGCTCGCATCGTTTCTGATCGCAAACGGCGACCCGATCAGCGGATCCTCAAGAGGCGTTCCTGTGATCCTGAATGGGTAATCAGAAGCAGCCTTCCTGACGATCGCCAGAAACTCCTCGACTGTGTGCACATCCGCACCCTTTATTATCGGCGCGTTTCCGAGGATCAGACCCTGATCGGTGGTGTTTGCGAACCTCATCATAAGAACACCGGTTACATTCATCTCTTCGAGATCAGAGAGCGTCCTTTCCAGTTCACCCAAGTCATTAACACCAGGAATCAAGATGATCGCCGCATACACCCTGCAGCACTCTGAAAACCTGCGCAGAACCGAAAGCGATGCCTCCGGATTCTTGTCGCCCATATATTTCCGCCGGAGCGCAGGATCAGTGGAGAAGACAGTGAATGAGACCTCATCAATGCCGTGATCTATGAAAAAATCCGCTTCGTCGCCTTGATTAAATCCCTTCCCGCTCGTGTACCCGAGAGTGATCGGTGCGCCGTAGGTAGAGATCGATTCGACCAGCGGGCAGAGGTCAGGGTAGCAACTGAGGTCGCCACCGCCACTGATCGTGATTTTCTCGACCGACTGGTTGGAGAACTGCATCGATCGGTTCATCTCGTTTAAGACGAGCTGGAACGGTTTGAATCCCGCGTAATCCTCTTTGACGGCACGTGTACAGTAATCGCACCCCTTCTGGAACGGGAAGCAGTTCTTGCAGCCGAATGGCTCGATCTCTCCGACTCCCTTGAAGTAACAGTACCTGCAAAAACCCATGCAGTCGTGCCCGGGTATTCCGCCGACGTCAGCCAAGAGTTCCATTGTTCGTAAACAGTCGGGGGCATTCTACTTAAAGATCGTTGAGATCAAACCAGTCCATAGAATGACAATCGTTGACGACATCCAGAGTGTAGAGGAAGAGATCAAGAAGACGCCCTACAACAAGGCGACGTCGCACCACATCGGAAAGCTCAAGGCGAAGCTCGCACGGCTCAAGGACGAGGCGCAGAAGCGGGCATCGTCAAAGTCTGGCGGTGAGGGGTACGGTGTCAAGAAGTCAGGAGACGCGACGATCGTCATGGTCGGGTTCCCGTCGGTCGGGAAGTCCACGCTCTTAAACGCGCTCACAGGAACAGAGAGCGAGGTTGCTGCGTACGATTTCACAACGCTCGATGTGATTCCCGGAACGCTTGAATACCGCGGAACAAAGATGCAGTTTCTCGATGTTCCGGGGCTTGTCCGGGGTGCTGCGATCGGGCGCGGGCGCGGGAGGGAGGTGATCTCGGTGATCCGAAATTCCGACATGGTCCTTGTTGTCGTGGACGTCTTCCGGTTGGAGCAGTACGATGTGCTCGTGAAGGAGCTCTACGATGCGGGAATCCGGATCAATTCAACCCCTCCGCGTGTTGTCATCCATAAATCCGATAAAGACGGGATCATATTGAACAGCACGGTCGATATCAGTCTTGACAGGAAAACGGTTCAGTCGGTTCTCTCGGAATACAAAATACACAACGCAAACGTGATCATACGGGAAAACATAACCGTGGATGAACTGATCGATGTGGTTACCGGAAATCGCAGGTACCTCCGCGCTGTCGCCGTCATAAACAAGATCGATCTCGCAGACGAGCGCACGATAGAAGAGTGTAGAGCGCGGTTCCCGGACGCGGTCATGATCTCGGCGGATGCGGACGTGAATCTCGATTCACTGAATGAGCGGATATACGAGGAGTTTGGGTTCATACGCATCTATATGAAGCCGCAGGGGCAGCCGCCGGACATGGACGAGCCGATGATCCTGAAAGGATCGTCTACGGTGGCTGATGTCTGTTCTGCCATCCACCGTGACTTTGTGAGCAAATTCAGGTACGCGCAGGTCTGGGGGAAGTCTGCAAAACATGCCGGGCAGCATGTGGGTCTTATGCACACGCTCGCTGATAGCGATATCGTGACCGTTGTTGTGCGGAAGTGAGAAAGTGAGAAAGTGAGAAAGTTGAGAGCGTAGACTAAGGAGGAAACGATTACTCGCCCCTCCTCGTATAAGAACGGTACGTGAGACTTTCACCTCATACCGCTGGCTCCGCCGCTGCTGCGCAGACAAGCATCTTGGAACCTTTTAAGTATCGGGCAACGACGATCATTCGATCGCCGCTTTTGTAATTCCGGTTTGCAGCCCGTTAACACTCTTTTGAGTGTCTGCAAGTCTCTCGCCAGTTTTAAGGAACATGCTCAATATCGTGTGGATCGCACCCCACATCCTTCAACCCCACACAACATAAAGACCAAAAACTATAAATAGTTCTTTATAATTCATCATGCTATGCGCATCAATATACCAGAAAACATAGCATCTCTCTGATATAGAAAACATCGACTAACAGAATACATCCCGGTCAAAAAAGACGTTCTTCCACCGGACGCTGAGTTTAAAAGCTATCGACACATGATCAAACAGAATATAAAATTTGAAACCGACAACACCCTCGTGCATACTCGATCGTTTCCATTCAACGAGCGAGAATCAGGTTTATGAAGCAGAACTCCCAGAGGATGTACAGGATTCCGACTTTGGAAGTGATCTGGTACATGCTCAATAACTTGTGGTTCCATATATCCTCATATGCGTTCATCCGCGTTCATCCGCGGTTGATTAAGGAGATCACATCTGAAATTGACCGCGGATGGGCGCAGATAAACTCAGATAACCATATCATATTGAGCAGATACACAAAATCAGCACCAAGAGGTGGCTGCGCCGATGCTGCGCATTCACGAATGATTACGAATGTCGCGAATCGCACGGATTTTTCCGAATTCATAAAAACAGAATCATGACCCAAACATCCAAAAAACCACACAGGAAGCGTCCATGAAAATTCTCATCATCGGCGGCACAGGAGAGCTCGGACAGTGGTTCACACGGTTCTTCCGGCGCATGGGGAGTGAGGTCACGATCTGGGGCAAAAGCGGCAGGGTCGAGGTCGCAGAAGAACTCGGTGTTGTGTATGCGCACGATCTGGGTGCTGCGATCCGGGAGAGCAACATCGTCATAATCTCGGTTCTGATCGATGTGACCGAGGAGATGATAAGGGTCGTCGCGCCGGAGATGAGCCGCGGAAGCCTTCTCATGGATCTGACGTCGATAAAGAAGATGCCGCTTGCCGCAATGGAAGAGTTCGCACCCGCCGGCGTCGAGGTTCTCGGCACGCACCCGATGTTTGGTCCGAGCATCCCTGACATCCGCGGGCAGACGGTCATGATCACGAAATCGACGAGGTGCGAACGGTGGCTTCCGGTCATACTCGGCATCTTCGAGGGCGAGGGCGCAAACGTCGAGATCGTGGACGCTGACGTGCATGACCGGGTGATGGCGGTCGTGCAGGGGCTCACGCATTTCGCGTACCTGAGCATCGGATCGACGTTTCGGAGTCTCAATTTCAATGTATCCGAGTCGAGAAAGTTCATGAGCCCGGTGTACGAGATTATGCTCGATTTCGTCGGGAGAATTCTCGGTCAGAACCCGCATCTGTACGCGATGATCCAGATGAACAACCCGGAGGTGAGGGATGTGCATATTGCGTTCATCTCCGAGTGTGTGCGGCTGGCAGATGTGATCCGGGAGGGGTCCCTTGCGGATTTCACAGACCTGATGAAGGCTGCGGCGTCCCACTTCGGGGATACCGAGTCCGCGCTGCGGCGGTCAGACAAACTGATCAACGCAAAGATTGCGGAGGTTTACGAGCTGATCCGGTCGATCGGGAGCGAGAGGGCGGTCATGCACCTGCGCTCCGGGGTCATGCATCTCGGCGTGATAACGAAAGTCGCGCCGCGGACGATCACAATCGATGAGGGCGCAAGGGATGTTGAGTTGAAGATCGAGAATATCCGGCTGCTCAGCGATTCCGAGTTACACGACTGGAAACTCAAAAATATGCGCAGGTGGCGGCGGGACATCTCGGTCATCCTGCCGGATCGTTCTAATCCGTCTGTGGTCTGTGATGTGGTGTCCGGGATCGATGGTGTTGTCAGTGCGGATGTGATCGACCGATACGAGCCTAAACAGAGCGCAACATTCCGTATCGAGATTCTTGAGGATTGCAATCCCGATTCCGTTGAAGGAGATGTCGAGGCGGTTCTTCTGGGGATCGGATGCGTGCGGCGGGGATGAATGGCGATTTTTCCGATTCGTAGCTTGTGCGAAAGATCGACGTTTCGGGGCAGCACCCTTTCTTCGGCGCTGATCTTCACAACTCCTCGAACGCGGATACGATCACCCGCGACAGCGCAACACTCTTCTCAGGAGATGTCATCATCGTGTCAGCCCGAACGATCTGGACACCGCCAACCTCGCCAGTTCCGCCACCCCTGCCGACCACGCTTCCGATATCGACATCCTCCCGATCGATCACAAACACATCCGGAATGTCGCGGTAGCACTCAAGAACGCCCTCTGACGACACATCGTACCCGCACGCATGCATGAGCTTTCCGGCGGGACCGCTGACAGGCGCACTGCCGATGATCGGGCTTATCGCGACGACCTCCTTCTCGCGCAGAATCTTGCGCATCCCCCTGACTTCGAGTATCGGTCCGATGCTTGTGATCGGATTGCTCGGACCGATCACGACCCGGTCGTCGTTCTCGAGTGCAGAGAGGACCGCATCAGACGGTGTCGCGTTCTCAATACCTTCGATCCGAAGACCGAGCACCTCTGGCTCGCCCCTGTGCGTCAGCCAGAACTCCTGAAAGTGCATCTCCCCCTCCTGCGTCTCGATCCGGGTCGCGACCGCGCAATCGGTCATCGGCAGGATCGTGGCTCTGATTTTGAGCCGGCGCGTCAGTTCCCGGATTGCGCCTGTTAGTGATCTGCCCCCGCGGATCATGTCCGACCGCAGGATGTGGGTCGCACGGTCCCGATCCCCGATCCGCATGATCTCGCTCTGTCCGGCACTCTGCAGCGCGTCGTTGGTCGCGAAGGTGTCGTTGCGGACGCCCCACCATTTTTCAGGGTCGATTGAGCCTGCGAAGAGGTAGAGGACCGTATCCACGTCAGGACAGACAAGGTTTCCGGAGACCCACATATCCTCTGCCGTGTTGACGACGACTGTTATCTCCTCTTCCGGCAGCACCTCCCGCATTCCGGAAAGGAGTTTCGGTGTTCCGGTTCCGCCCGATAGTATGATCATGGGGTATGCTTGGCAACGCATGGAGATAATTCTTTGTGATCCGAAATTCGGTTTGTGCCTCGCGATTCATGATTGCAACAGTTCACCGAATAACTCTCGCAATGACCGCGAGATGATCCCGGTACTGCGGGAGTTTGGTAGTCTTCAGAACAGAGATGCCCTCTCGCAGTTCCCCAACCGATTCTTCGAATATCCCTCTCGTGTCCGCAGTCGAATCGATACTCCGTGCCTTGATCATGAGAATCAGGCAGCCTTCCTCTCGAAGGAAGCATTTCACGTTCTTAAGAGCGATCTCCACCTGATTGCGCTGCGCAATGTCCTGATAGATGACATCCACCCTGCCAACGAGGTGCGAATACCGTTCCGGGTGGTTCGCGTCCGCAAAGATCGGTATCATGTTTGAGCGTGACTCGCATACTGGAATCAGTCTTTTAATCTCCGTTGGCGAAGAATCGAGCGCGTAGACCAGTCCTTTGTGCGCAATATCAGCTACGTGGCCCGCGGTCGTCCCCGCAGCCGCGCCGAGGTAGAGTGTATGCGAGGTCTCCCTGATCGGCGGGAGAAACCCCTTCATGATCAGTGCGGCGAGCTTGCTCCTGTGCGGGTTCCAGACGCGAAACTCACCATCCGCGCCCTTTGTTGCAAGCCGCGTCTTTTCACGTTCCTGCTTCTTCCCACTGCGCTCATAGATCCCGCAGCCGATCTCAGTGAAACTCATGCGAACTTATGCAAAATCATGTAAATTCATGCCTGCAACGCCTCTCTGACCGGATCAAGGATACTGTTCAGGTATCTGGCTGCGGTCTTCTTCAGATCAGCAGGATGCAGGCTCTCGCTTGCGAAATCGTCCGTAAGTTCCTCGTACGTGCCATAACTCACATCGCCGCCGAATTTCGGGGACCTCTGCACCTCAACGGTTGCAAATCTCGGGAATATGTGATATTTGAAGAGTTCGATCACCGGATTGTCGGCTACGACCCCCTGCGGGCAGAATGCGCGGTTCACTTTCTTCAGAACCACTGCACCGCCGTCATCCACTGAGATGTAGTTGTTCTCGGACGAAGACATCTTCTCGCCGTCCAGACCGAGAAGAATCGGGGTGTGAATGCATATCGGGGCGCGGTGCCCGAGCGCGGGCAGTTCCTCGCGTGCAAGCATGTGGATCTTGCGCTGGTCGATTCCGCCCACCGCGACATCGGCTCCGAGCGAAGCGATGTCAACCACCTGCATGAGCGGGTAGATCATCTGGGAGACCGTCGGGTGCTCGATGTTTCTGGCAACCTCGCTCATGCTGCGCCGTGCCCGGTTCAGCGTGGTTCTCTGCGCCATCCTGAGAACATTCAGCGTGTAGTCGGATTCCAGTTGAAATTCGCTTCCGTTGACGAACGTCGCCTCATCCAGACCGAGAGCGATGAAACACCGCTTATTGTACTCGGCAAGCTCCTTAACCTCGTCAAGCGTCCCCTTCCCGTTCAGATATGCATGGAGGTCTGCGAGCAGCACCGTCACCTTGAATCCGGCATCCTGAAGATCGATAAGTTTATTTACTGTCAAGACATGACCGAGATGTATCTTCCCGCTTGGCTCGTACCCCGCATAGACTGTTGGCGTCTTATTCGACTCCAGAAGTTCATTCAGGTCATCGACCGTCACGATCTCCTCTGTGTTCCGTGTGATCAGTTCGTTGTTGTCCATCTTGTCCATCCTGTCATCTTTTCTATCTTTTTCATCTTCACACATTGGATGCTGCGGAACATTTAAGGTTGCCGGATGACCGGGCACAGTCGTAGAAGGGTTTTCGCACGGGAATAAGGCTGGAGATGCGGCGTACAACTTCAATCTTCTGCGCAACCGGATCAATTCGAATAGGATCAAAGCGTTTCTTTCTGCGCTTGACTCGTTTCGTGGTCTGCCAGTTCCTTCATCTGCCCTATCATATCGTAAAACTCCTTGTCATCGAGACCGTGATTAACAGCGTCTTTCATGACCTCGTAGGCTTCCTCGAACCTCTGTTCCGCGACCATGATCCTTCCGAGATTGATGTACGCCTTCAGGTTATCGGGCTGGACGCGGATAAGTTCCTTGAACTCGAATTCCGCCCGTTCATAATCCCCGTTATCGTATAGCAGTCGTGCAAGATTCTCTCTTGCGAGCGGGTACTCCGGATTGATCCGGAGCGATTGCAGGTACTCCTGTTCAGCTTCCTCCTTCCGATCGAAATCCTGCAAGAGACCGCCCAGATTGTTGTGGGTTATGGGGTCTCCCGGATCAAGATTGAGGCTCGTCTCGTACTCCACCTTTGCATCAAGCGGGCGACCCAGAAGGCAGTAGACTATGCCGAGAAGCCTGTGCAGGTAAGCGTCGTCTGGCGTCTGCTGCAGCAGTTTCGTAAGTTCGCGAGCCGATTCCTCGTAGTTCCCCTTATTTTTGTGCAGAATCGCAAGGTTCTGGCGCACATGGGAATGATCCGGATAGCTCTCAAGGATATCGCGGTACATCACCTCCGCTTTCACATACTCCCCGCGCTTGCTCAGGAGATCTGCAAGGTTGACCCTGGCATGGACGTATTTCGGATCAAGAAAGATCGCACGTCTGTAATGCTTCTCCGCGCCATCCAGAGCCCCGAGTTCCTCCAGCACCACTGCATAGTTGTTGTGAATGATTGCATTCTTCGGATCGATGCGCAGCGCTTCTTCGAGAGTGTCCTTCGCCTCATCAGGCCTGCCCATCTGGTACAGCAGGTCCCCGAGATTTGAATGGAACTGCGCAACGAATGGATTTAAAAAAATAGCACGGTTGTATTCCCGTTCCGCCACGTCAAGCTTCCCGCGTTCGTGTGCGGCAATCCCCCGTCGAAAACGCTCGCCCGGATCCTCGCCGAAGATATTGAGAAAGTTAAACATGGACATGGTGGATGGTTACTGGTAAATGATAGATGCTACTGACTGCTATCGTTATCGCCATCAAATATCCTAATATTGCTACGACTACTAACTACTACTATCACTCCGCAACCGCGCACCCGATCTTCAGGTAGCACTTTCCTCCGGATTCTCGCCACCCTCGCCCTTGCCAGCGTCGCCGATGCCGAGCATCGACTCTATCGGGGATGCGCCGTAGTCTTTGACGACCGTATTGATCTGAATAATGTCTCCTGCTATCGCGTTTCCTCGAATCGACCGCCTCTTCCTGATGCCGTCTTCGTCCGGGTGAAATCCACTGCCCCCGGTGACAAGGAGCTTCTTCCGTTTCGATCCGGGAAGCGTCCTCCGCATCGGAAATCCGCCCTTGTCTGATCCGCCTGTGATCTGCAACGTATACCCGGAGAGCCCGACCGTGCTTCCGTCAACCTCACTTCCTATCGCTTTTCCCATGAATGCGTTTGCCGAGGTCTCAGACACCTCGATCTGGTACGCTTTTCCGGTCGATGCATCCGAAACTACAACTCTGAAATCCACCATCGTTTATCGCTCCTCTGTTGCTTTTGCTTTTGCTTTCATTTCCGTTTCCATTTCCGTTTC
>JAGGRW010000020.1 GCA_021159385.1 Methanosarcinales archaeon | reverse complement strand
AAAACGCTCAATATTGACGTTTTGCATATTTGGAATCTGATTCTTGTCAAGAGCTGTGATATACTTGTATTTTTCGAGCTCCAGGTGTTTGAGATTCTCATCAGAGACCATTCCCCTGTCAAAAACCAGCACAATCTCGTTATCTCCAAATTTGAACTCTGTTTTCCACTGAGTCGACAAATCCTTGATCGTTTCGACATCTGCTGTGTAATCTTCAAGGATATCCCATGCGAATGGGTAACCTCTGGAATTCACCAGAAGTGAGAGTACAACCCGTTTTTTCCGAAATCCGTTGCTCTTGGTCCTCCCTGCACTCGCTAACTCACATTTCCGCCCCTCGAAATATGAATCAGTGAGATCGTAGAAGACGATGTGCATGTTGTCCTCGTCCCGTTTCTTCAGGGTTTTGTACAGATAACGTTCTATATCCTCCTTTCTATCCTCGATAAGATCAAGCTCACGAAATATCCTTGATTTATTAATATGCTGACCGTCTATATGAAGAATACGGTCTAATGCGGTTTTGTTGAACCAGTCTACGGCAGAAAGATAACTTCCCGGATCCAGACAGCGATATATCGTCAATATCTTCGCAATCTCTGATGTCTGTACGTCTTTGCCATCTGATTGTGGAAATATCTTCGAAAGTTTCCACTGCTTCCAGATAACATCGAGGAATGCGACGTCTAAATATCGCCAGTGGTTCGCAAAGATCAGGTCATCTACCTTTATCGTCTCGATATCGAGCCCTTTCATGACCGCAAGACCGCGCCTGACCTGCTGCGCCTCATCTTGTGTCAAACCGCTTAGATATTTGATCACACGATGCCGGTTCTTGCCGTTTTCCCTGTACGGTTCTACGAGGCTGTAGTAATTATGGTGGTGCTGCTTGAGGTACCAATTGAACGCCATACTCACAGATGGGTCGTAAACTATTTAAGGTTTGTGGTTAAGAAACAATAGGTGTAGAATTTATCCTAATGAAATTTATAATATAAAAGTTGGTCGTAAAAGTGGTGAGATATATCTGACGATATGGAGTGTAGGTGAGGGAGAAGCAGCCTACTGCAACTGATTTTCTACTACAGTGCAGTCAAAAATTAGCGATCAAGTGTGGGAAAGGCGGGTTACAGGTGCTGATGGTTCGGATAAGGCTGGAATTTATCTTTCCAATGCAGACCATTGCACCATATACAATAACGTCGTATTGAACAATGATTGGTGGGGTATCTACTCGTGGTCTTCGGACTGCAACACCTTCACCAGCAACATCGTAAACTCGAATAACAGGAGTGGTATCTACCTGCACTCTTCGAGCAACAACATCCTGACCGGTAACACTGCAAACTCGAACGGGTGGCACGGCATCGATTTGTACTCTTCGAATCACAACACATTAAAAAGCAACACCGTAAACTCAAACTACTGGGATGGCATTTTTTTGAAATCTTCGAGCAACAACATCCTGACCAGCAACATCGTAAACTCGAACGGGTTTTACGGCATTGATTTGCATTCTTCGAGCAACAACAATACACTCACAAGCAACACTGTATACTTGAACGGGAATGGTATTGTGTTGCGTTTTTCGAGCAACAGCAATATGCTCACGAGCAACACTGCAAACTCAAATTACTGGGATGGCATTTACATGGACTCTTCGAGCAGTAACACCTTGACCAGCAACACTGTATTAAACAACGAGGAGCACGGCATCGAGTTATACTCTTCGGGTAACAGCAATACACTCACAGGCAACACCGTAAACTCGAACTACTGGGATGGCATCGTATTATTGTATTCTTCGAGTAACAACACCCTAATCGACAATACTGCAAACTCGAACGGTTGTAATGGTATCTGTCTGGATTATTCGAGCAACGACAACACATTGCAAAGCAACATCGTAAACTCGAACGCACAGTACGGGATCTACGTGTACCATTCGAGCAACGACAACCTCATCTACAACAACTACTTCAACAACACAGACAACGCTTGTGATGACGATGGCAACAACATCTGGAACCTTACGGAGTCCCTCGAGGGAACGAACATCATCGGCGGAGATCACCTCGGCGGGAACTACTGGAGCGATTATACAGGCGAGGATCTGGATGGCGATGGGCTTGGCGATACCATGCTTCCTCACGATTCCGGTGGACGCATACAAAATGGCGGGGATTGGCTGCCGCTGGTTTTAACGTTCTCAATCCACAACCAGAACACAGGAGAAGACTTCTTAACGATTCAGGAAGCGATAGACGATCCTGACACGCAGGACGGACACACGATCACGGTGGATGCTGGCACGTATAATGAGAACGTTAACGTGTATAAGCAGGTATTCATCAGATCAACATCAGGAAATCATGAGGACACAACCATACAGGCATCAAATCCAGACGACCACGTCTTCGAAGTAACCGCAGACTACGTAAACATCGCCGGGTTCGCGGTTACGGGTGCGACAGGAGACACAGGGATATATCTTTACGGTGCGAACCACTGCACCATATCGAATAACGACATATCAGACAACCGTGACGGCATTGAACTGATCGGGCACAACTGCACCATCAATTGCAACACCATCCAGGACAACACAGGATATGGGATATACGTCCACGGAAACGACAATGTGATATGCAACAATCAAGTAAAACAGAACGGCGACTATGGAATAAAGATATACAACTGTTACGGAAACCATATATTCTGGAATGCCTTCATCGGAAACCACCTCTACCACCCAGAGTACACATCACAGGGGTGGGACAACAACGCTTGAAACCGCATCAGCTGCCGGTTTTGGCGCAGCGCTTGGGATACTGCTCGACGGGGGCGTCGCCGGAGGGCGTTATTATCAGGTCGGGGAACTCTCGGCAGGGCGGGTCCGCGAGATCGCCACATCCGAGCAGGAACTCCTGACAGAGCTGCATTGCGGGATGGAGTTGAGATGAAACTAACATCGATAACATGGGGGAGCGACGTACCGCTCCTTGCAGAGGCGTGTGCGAAACTCGGAATCGCGCTCAGTGCATGGACTCCACGCGATCTTGAGGACGAGGAGAAGCGAGATCGGTGCACACAGATGCTTGGAGATGCGGACGTCATTCTACTGCGTCCGACAAACGACTGGATCTGGGACGAGATCATCGAAAGACTGGATCAGGACATTCCGATAATCTCCTTTGGCTACGATCCGTCGTTCTGGCAGCTTTCAAACGTCCCTTTAAAGATCACAGCGGCGGTCAACGCCTACCACGTCTATGGCGGATCCGAAAACATAGAAAACATGCTTAAGTACATAGGAAACGAGGTTCTGGGCATGGAATACGAGTACGCCCCACCAGAAGAGATGCTGTGGCAGGGAATCTACCATCCGGATGCGGACAGGGCTTTCGGAGGACTCGAGGAGTATCTAAAATGGTACAAACCCGAAGAATCGAAGCACACCGTGGGCATCCTCTTCAACCGGAGGTACCGGGAGAGCGGGGATCTCGAGATCGTAAACTCACTGATCCGCGAACTTGAGAAGGACTCCTGTGTGATTCCTGTATTCTGTCACGGGATCGGTGATGCCGAACTCGGCTCCAAACCGGATCGAGAGGTCATTGAAGAGTTCTTCATGGGCCGGATCGATGCGCTCATAAACCTACAGTCGGTATTCAATCTCGGAGATGACGGCGCAGGATCTGTTGATGTGCTGCAAAAACTCGATGTTCCTGTCTTTCATCCACTCATGACGTACCATGCGACTGAAGAAGAGTGGAGCGCGGATGTCCTCGGGCTCGGCAGTACTGAGATCGGCTGGAGTGTTGCGATGCCCGAGTTTGAGGGTGTGATCGAACCGATAATAATCGGCGTTGCAACAGCCGGGGAAGAGCATGGAACCGAGTTTGAGCGGCACACCATAATCGAGGATCGGGTGAGAAAGGTCGTGAGCCGGATCAGGAAATGGATCGCACTCAAGGACAAACCACAACAGAAGCGGAAAGTCGCGTTCATCCTTCATAACAGCCCGTGTGCGGGTCTCGAGGCAACGATCGGTGCAGGCGCACATCTCGATACGCTTGAGAGCGTCGCAAGGATACTTAAGCGCATGAAAGAGAGTGGATATTCGGTTAATCCGCCAGAGAGCGGCAAGGAATTGATCGACACCATCATGGACCGGAAGGCGATCGCGGAGTTTCGGTGGACCACAATCGAGGAGATTGTTGAGAATGGCGGAGTTCTTGCGATGGTTACGAAGGCGGAGTACGAGGAGTGGTTCGGCACGCTCGAACCGGGTGTCAGGGCACGGATGTGTGAGGTGTGGGGAAATCCCCCTGGCGAAGCGAAGGACGGCGTTCCAGCGGCAATGGTCTACGACGGTAAGATCGTTGTGACAGGCGTAACGTACGGGAATGCTGTGGTCTGCATCCAGCCAAAGCGCGGATGTGCCGGATCCAGGTGCGATGGGACTGTCTGCAAGATCCTGCACGACCCTGAGATTCCGCCGCCGCACCAGTACATGGCTACCTACCGGTATCTCGAAGGCGGGTTTGGTGCTGATGTGATCGTGCATGTCGGAACGCACGGGAACCTTGAATTCCTGCCAGGAAAGTCGGTTGCGCTCTCAGGGAGCTGCTATCCTGATATTGCGATCGGAGATATGCCGCACCTGTACATCTACAACTCTGACAATCCTCCTGAAGGCACGATTGCAAAAAGAAGGAGTTATGCGACACTGATCGATCATGCGCAGACCGTTATGACCGAAAGCGGGCTTTATGGTGAACTGAAGGAACTGGAAGACCAGATCGCAGAGTACAACAAGACGAAAGAGATCGATAAAGGGAGAGCTCATGCCGCGCAGCATGTGATAACAGATCTTCTCGTCAGCACAAAACTCTCCGAAGAGCTACACCTCGAAAGACTGGTGGAAGAGGGAGCAACATTTGAGAGAATCGTTGATCTCGCACATGAGGCGATAACCCGCATCTACAACAGCCAGATTCCGGACGGGATGCATATATTCGGCGAAACTCCAAAAGGCGACAGGAAGGTCGAACTGATAGGCTCGATACTCAGGTACGATTCGGAACTGCGAAAAGCGGTATTTGACCTGAGGGGCATGGATGTCGAGATATCCGAAGCTCCGGTTGAGGTCCTGTCAGAGGCGGATGCGCTTGGAAAGGAACTGATACGCGAATTTCTGAGAGATTGCGAGGAGGAGTCATCCGCACTTGAGATTGCGGCAAAGGTGTTTGGAGATCGGCTGAAGAATGCGGACGAATCTGCAATCTCGAAGGTAAGGGACAAGATTTTTGGTATCTCTTCAGCGATCGATGCATCCGACGAGCTCGGGGCACTGCTCCATGGATTTGATGCCGGATACATCGAGCCGGGACCATCAGGTCTCATAACAAGGGGGAAACCTGAGATTCTCCCGACAGGAAGGAACTTCTACTCGCTCGACCCGTTCAAGATACCAACAAAAGCTGCGTGGAGGATCGGGGAACGACTTTCCGACGGCGTGATTGCCAAGTACGAGGAAGAGCATGAAAGGATTCCTGAGAATATCGCTATGTACTGGATGGCATCGGATATCATGTGGGCTGATGGCGAGCAGCTTGCGCAGATCATGCACCTCATAGGTTGCGAGCCTGTCTGGGACGGCAGCCGTGTGAAAGGGTACCGGATCATCCCGCTTGAGGAACTCAGCCGCCCGAGAATCGATGTCACAATCAGAGTGAGCGGGATCACGCGGGATTGTTTCTACAACTGCGTAGAATTCCTTGATGAAGCGATACGGGAGATCTCGGTCCTTGATGAGCCTGATGACATGAATTACATCAAGAAACATACATCAGGCAGGGCAGAAGCAGAATCAGAGGATGGGGATGTGTCCGGGACTGTGGCTGGAACCGGAACCGGCAGTGGAGCCCGGATATTCTCAAGCAAGCCAGGAACGTACGGAAACGGCGTAAATCTCGCTGTTTATGCCTCTGCATGGAAGGAGGATAAGGACCTGTCTGATGTGTACCTGTACTGGAACGGGTACGAGTACGGAAAAGGTGTATTCGGCGTGGAATCTCATGATAAGTTTGCATCCCAGCTCAAAACGGTTGATCTCACGTTTAACAAGACGGTCACAGATGAATATGACCTCTGCGGCTGCTGCTGCTACTTTGGAACGCACGGCGGGCTTACAACTGCTGCAAGGGAGCTTTCAGGCAGTGACGTGCCTGCGTACTATGGAGATACCCGCGATGTGAACCGGATCGAGGTGAGAACGCTCGCTGATGAGCTGCGGCGGGTCGTGCGGACAAAGCTCCTGAACCCGAAGTGGATCGAGGGCATGAAAAATCACGGCTACAAGGGAGCCGGCGACATCTCAAAGCGGATCGGGCGCGTCTACGGATGGGAAGCAACCACGCAGGAGGTCGATGACTGGATCTTTGATGATATCACAAGGACGTTCGTGCTCGACTGTGAGATGCGTCAGTTTTTTGAGGAGAATAATCCTTATGCGCTCGAAGAGATCGGAAGAAGGCTTCTTGAGGCGGCAGAGAGGGGACTCTGGGATGCTGACCCAGAGGTGCTCGATGGTCTCAAGAATGCGTATCTTGAGATGGAGGGCGTAATCGAGGAGCGGATGGGCGATGTGACTGGAGATTTTCAGGGCGGATCGATCGATGTGGTGACAGCAGAGGAGGTCGCCGGGTGGAGGGCGTCGATGGAGAAGATTCTGGGGTGATTCGGGATGTGAGCGATATCGAATCGGGATTTCGGTATAAGTACAAGAAGCGATGACCGGGCTGCAATTAATTACAATGATATGAATAAAAATCCTCTAACTCACACATCCCACCGGTCATCGATCGGGAACGTCTCGTTGATCCGGATCAGGGTCTTGCAGTTGTGAATGATCCGGTACGCCCTCGACAATGCCATACATTCCTCACCAAAAAGGTCGCTCTTCAAAATTTCCATCCCGACAATCTCCCTTCTCGATTCGATGTTGTGTTTCTGCATGATGCGCCCGATCGGAATGTCTGCACGCATCAAATCCTCTTTTACCCCCTCTGGCATACGTTTGATCGGCGCAAGCGATCTCGCATGTACGTACACAACATCTCCGGCACGCAGAAGGACGGTACGCTCGTTAACGGGTTCGCCGATGGGGATATCGAGCAGTTCGGAGGTCCTCTCGTCTGACGCGATTATGTGCTGCTTCAGAGTCTCCACGCTGACGTGCTCCCCGGTCATCAGCTCGAGGAGGAGAGTGACCGAGCCGTCGGTGCCGGCGCAGATGCGGAGACACGCCGGAAGACGGTCAGCTTGTCCGAGTTTAAGTCCGTACGGCATTTTCTGTAGTTCTTTATACTCCCGCTGCACTCATGAACCGGATTCCTTCTTCATCCGTTTCACACGCTGTTTTGCGGTGAACCCGGTAGCAGAATCGAGAAATCTCCGAAATCGACTGTTCGTATCGGATACATCGCCAAGATCCGCATCCATGTCCGATTCGGTAGTCACACAGAGACTCTTTCCGTCCACCCAGACCTCCATCCGCTTCAGGGATTTGTAACCGATGACAAACTTGCCGTCCTCGACTTTGACGTCGCCCGGGAACCATTCGCCGAGCAGCTCCCGGATTCGATCGTCGTCGAGCTTGTGTCCGCGTTTTATGGGGTAACTATTGATATTCTCACCTTCAACCAAGTATCTTCTCAAATAGCCAGTCGTATCCATCGGGATTTACGAGATACTCCAGCATATCGATCTCTCTCACGAGTCCGTACATCTCCTTCCCTTTCTGCAACCCGACCTCAGAATAGTTCGTCGGCTTCAAAAACCGTATCTCAGGAGGGTTTTCGTATTTCGGGTTTGGGATGTACCCGTCTTTCAACAGAAGGTATGACGCCCCGCCTTTCTCCCTGAAGAAGTCGTAGATCGAGGAAAAATCCCTGCAAACCCAGTTAGCCATCTTCAGCGTCTTGTTCGACGAGTTGATCGTCACATGCCCGTATCCCGGCGGTATGATCACCTTATCGCCCGCGCATGCAGTGACTACGATTATGTCGGATACGGCTTCTCCATCCCGCTTCTGCAGCAGATACTGCGCCTCGCCTTCGAGCACCTCGTATAGCTCTCCGTAATCGCCTGGATGGTCGTGCCCCGCCGTCTTCACGTACTCTGTCCCGAGCATTCCGGGTGGAATTACTGTGATGTCGTAGCGCAGACGGTGTTCCAGGATCGTATCCCGGTCTCTCTTGCTGAGTGCGAGATCGCGATACATATAGTATAACTCGGTGTCAGGCGCGTCGATCATCGTTCGATCGTACAGAACATCGTCCATGTCGTGAAGCATCCTGACATCCGGTTTTACCCCGCTCAATATTTCAGATGACATCGATTGGTATCTCGGCATATTGACATAAAAACCCATCGCAGTCGCGAAAAAACACGTGGAAAGTATATGGAAAGCACGTGGCAGGTCATTCTGCCTTCCGCCCGACAATCTTATATGCAGGCAGGACGCCATCAGGTGTTGGGTGAATCCCCATGATTAGTGTAAATAAATATGGATACCGGGCGTTTGCGGAGATGCTCGACTGCGCAGAGGAACTGGACGTCGAGGTCTCGACGCTCAAGAACGGTGCGACCATTGTTGACGCTGGCGTGAATGCGAAAGGCGGCTACGGCGCGGGCATGTACCTATCAAGGCTCTGCCTCGCGGATCTCGCAGACCTGCAGTACATCCCGTACCAATTGGGCGACCATACAGTCCCTGGCATTCAGGTCGCAATCGACGATCCGGTCATCGCATGTATGGCATCCCAGTATGCTGGCTGGAGAATCATCGTCGGGAAGTACTTCGCCATGGGCTCAGGACCTGCGCGTGCGCTTTCGCTGGATCCGAAGGAACTCTACGACGAGATCGGATACAAGGATTCTTCAGACAAGGCGATACTCGTACTCGAAGCGAGCGAACTTCCAAACGAAGAGGTTGTAGACAAGATCGCGGAGAAGTGCGGCGTCGATCCGAAGGAAGTGTACATCGCAGTTGCGCCAACGTCCTCAATCGCAGGATCAGTGCAGATCTCTGCCCGAATCGTTGAAACCGGGATACACAAGATGCACGATCTCGGATTCGACATCACATCGATCAAAAACGGATTTGGCATCATCCCGATCTCGCCGATCGTGGGCGATGACACCAGATGCATGGGTTCGACCAACGACTGCATCATCTACTGCGGTAAGACGTATTACACTGTTGATTACCCGAATATCGATGAACTGACCGACTACGTGAAGAAGGTGCCGTCAGAGACCTCCAGGGACTACGGAAAGCCATTCTACGACACGTTCAAGGCGGCTGGCTTCGATTTCTTCAAGGTCGATGGTGCGATGTTCGCGCCTGCCGAGATCATGGTGAACGAACTCTCCAGCAAGAAGACGATTGCAAGCGGTACAGCCAATCCGCATGTGTTGATACAGTCGTTCGGTATCACAAAGGTGTAAAATCAAAACCCCCGAACAACCGGGGGTTCTCTTTTTTATGGTATATACACTATAACGTCCAGTCACTCTACGCACCATTTTCATTTACGAAAAAGTATATCGCCAGCCCCCACCCGAAGGGTAGTTTTTACTCGATTTTTTGTGAAAAAATCGTTTTTATGTCCCTCACTCTGTGGGTATCTTTTTATAAGAGCCAGTCGGTAGATTGTAATTGCGGCGTGCAGTGCAAAAAGCGGCACACTGCGGGCATTTATGCCCCTGCAAGGAAGAAGGAGGTCAATACACACGAACAAAATAACACGAACAACATTCGGCACCATTCTCGTCATCGCATCGATCTCGGGTTGCCATGCAGCAACCACCACGGGTGACATCATCACGTTCACGGACGCACCCACCACAATGGCGATCGAAGCCGGATCACAGGCGTCATTCGATGTGACGCTCAGGAACTCAGGAGACCTGTATGCCGACGTCAGCATAAACGCCAGACTGCCGGACGGCATATCGATTGTCAGCGGCGATGGAGAGCAGTTGGTCGATATGGGGAAGTCTGCGGACTACCACATCGTGATTGCGGCAGGCGAGGATATGGCGTCGGGAACGTATCCTCTTGAGATCGCGGACAAATCGAGCGTGGATCAGCACACATGGCACACGATCGATCTGCACGTCACAGGCGGGAGCGTGGCTACGCAGGTAGCTACCGAGCCTGCGAATGAAGAAGAACATGAGGAAGATGAGACGAAGTCTCCGGGATTCGGATTCATGGCTGTGGTTGTGGCGTTTGGTTCACTCATGGCGCTGGCGTATCATTCGCGGTTCTTATGAAGATCCAGTTACCTTATGGAAGCGGCAGCGTTTCGGTCGATGTTCCGGACAGGAATTTTGCAGGTGTCCTTGAACCCAGCGAGCTTAACGCAGTCGGGAACGTTGAATCAGCGGTTAGGTACGCGCTCGATCACCCGATCGGGAGTAGCGGGCTCGCGGAGATTGCGCACTCAGGAGACTGTGTTGCAATAATCGCAAACGATATCACCAGGATCACGCCGACACGCGAACTGCTGCCGCCGCTCCTCGCTCACCTGAACGAGATCGGGATTGCGGATTCCAATATGGTGATCGTGTTTGCCACTGGATCGCACAGAGGGCACACCGAAGCCGAGCAGAGGGAACTCGTCGGCAGTGATGTCTTCGACCGCATCCAATGCATCGACCATGACCCTGACCGCTGCCGCCGCGTCGGCGTTACGAGCAGGGGAACGCCGATCGAGATATTTGAGCCGGTTCTCGATGCGAATATTGTGATCTGCACCGGCAGCATCGAGTTCCACTACTACGCGGGGTACACAGGCGGACTCAAGTCGCTTCTCCCGGGAGTCTCGTCGCTTGCGAGCATCCGCAGGAACCATGCGCTCATGGCAAGCCCGGACGCTGTGTCAGGGAGGGTGGACAGCCCTGTGCGTCAGGATATCGAGGAGGGGACGAAAGGGTTGTCGAAATTCATACTGAACGCGGTTCTGAACGGAAAAAAAGAGGTCGTTGCGGTCGTTTCGGGCGATCCTATCGAAGCACATCGTGCAGGCGCCGTTTACGCTGACCGGATGTACCGAATCCAGGCAGATCCCGCTGACATCGTGATCACGTCACCGGGAGGGAGTCCAAAGGACATAAACCTGTACCAGTCACAGAAATCTCTTGAAAATGCGAAAAACATCGTAAAAGATGGCGGAACGATAATTCTCGTCGCCGAATGCCCGGAAGGTCTCGGCAACTCTGTTTATGAGCGGTGGCTTGATATCCCGCGTGAGGAACTCCTGCCACGGATGAAGGATAATTTCGAGCTCGGCGGTCACAAAGCCGTTCTGACGTCGCTTCTTTCCGAACGCGTTGACCTCTACCTTGTATCGGTAATCCCGGACGATCTTGCGAAGAAAGCGTATTTCACGCCGGTAAATGACGTGGGGTGTGCTCTTCGTGCTGCGATCTCGAAGCATGGCGAGGAATGGGGTGCGGACGCAGTACCACAGGTTCTGGTGATTCCGCATGGCGGGCTGACGTGCCCGACCGGCAGGTGCTGAGTTCAGAATCCGGGTTATTCAAACCAATGCCGGCATTGCAAGAGGTGGCGACCCGGCGACTCGCCTCCATGCACCAGGCATGTTTATCGCAGCCCCCCATTCCATCCAGTCGTCTTCTTCCTCTATCGTAGCCCCATGCGCCAATTGGTCAGAGAACTCGCTGAAGCTTATGGCATATTTTCTCTCGAATTTCTTGATGGTATTTTCATAACGATTGAGTCTGTGCACCACCACATCTCGGATCAGATCCCTGAAAAACACGATATCCGAGTCATACAGACCAACATCCGGAATACAAATCACCCCAACCGCTTCCAGATATGCACGAACCGCTGGAGCGTTGTCAGGTTGCTTGCGTTACTAATAAACACACGAGATTTTATGTCGAATTAA
>JAGGRW010000063.1 GCA_021159385.1 Methanosarcinales archaeon | reverse complement strand
CTGCTGACCCCACCCGGAGGGCAGTTTTTACTCGATTTTTTGTGAAAAAATCGTTTTTTATATTCATTGGACTGTTGCACCTTGTTACCGACTACGCCACACCATCACAATCCGGCAGAAGCAGGGCTACTGAGGTCGCGTTGTGAAATCCGCTGAACTTCCCGGAATCGAGCTGAATTTCGCCGTACGTCTCCCAGCCGAGCAGAGGAACAGTATGCAACTCCTTCTTGGTCCTGTCAACACTCTCAAAAAATTGATCCCCTAAAACCAGTCGTCTGACCACGCACTCAAAGACGACGACCCCCGCGAACTCAGAATAACCCGCAGCCCTCGCTGATTCTTTAGCCATCCTGACGGATTCGGCTGTGACATTGATCTGATCCTCCGGATTGCTGCCATCCATGATGCGGAAACTGGCATTCTCGGCAATACAGCAGGTAAAATTGAGAGATCCGTCTTCGTTTGTGCTAATGGGCCATCTTATCTTGTATTCTCCCTCTTTTTCGGTAGCCAAACCAAGTATATAATTGGCAAAGAACTGCGCAATCTCAGAGGGTGTTTTAAGCTGGTTCACATCGATCCCTCTTCTTCTGGCAGCATCCCTTGTCTCATCCTTCCACACATCCCACGCGGGCTTGCCGTTTATCTCGCGGAGCACGTTGCCACTGGTCGCAGTCGCCTTGAGCGAGCCGCTCATAGGAGTGTGCCCGTACGCAACACCTGTTGCGAGTGGCATCTTCGAGGCGAGGAGGCAGACACTGAGTGCATTTGTGCATACGGAGTCATCAGAGAAGACAAAAGTCCTCTCCATCCTGAAATCATCGCCAGCCATGCCCCCGACAATCCCCAGTCTCCTGCCAAAGAGATATGATGCAAGCAGGGTAATCTCTTCGCCCACGCCGGATAAGCCATCGATCAGGGCAATTGCGGTCAGGTGCGGATACCCGTCCACGTTGTCTGGCAGTTTCGCTGTAATTTTTTTTATCGCAGCTTCCGGATCATCTTTCACGCCTTCGGAAAGCGCAGTGAAGACTTTGATGTCATCTGATGACAGTAAGCTCACAGCAACACCGCTGCCCATGACCCCTTCCTCGGTAAACACCCCTCCGGAAGATGCTCCGATCAAAGGCGCGTTTTTGGTTGCTTCTCTCACCGCATCTACCACTTTCCTGTGGTCATACTCACTGGAAGAGTATACCATAGACAGGTCGATCCTGCGCCCACCAAGCTTTTCTTTCGCACGTCGCACCGCAGCCGTAGCCGCAGAAGTGCTGTCGCAGCCACCACTTATGCCAGTCACTAATTTTGTTACCACTGTTGCCCCCACACGTCTTCTGCTACAAACCCCTGTGTCTATTGAGTTTGGGGTGCGATCAGTTAAATGTTGCGATAACTTGAGAGCTTTTGGGTGAAATCGGGAATGCATCCCTGCCTGCGTCAGTGCGGCACCACATCACCCATCATCTCCGGTACCGGAGCTCTTCGGATACTATGCCCCACAAGCTTATAGCCTGCGTCTCCATCACACATCCGCCAAAATCAAGTCGTTTCCCATAGTGGCTGCGCCGAACCGGCATTTACCGATTTTCGGATGGGGGATTACGGCGCGAACGTCCCGTTTTTGAGCGCTCTTTCATCATCAGGTACTCTCCCCTGCCAAGTTGAAAGTCCTTTGAACTGGTCAGAAAACTGTTGATGAGCATTGCCTGCTGCATACTCCATACGTCATTTGGCACTGATTTTACCCACTCGCTGTAACGTGTTATGAACGCCAGACGCTCCGTGCGGTTCTGTTCCCTGTCAAATTCCAAATTCATCCTGTTCAGACATCTCGCCCAATCCTAATTAAGAATATCAGACAATCATCACGCATCCATATCTTTTTGAGCACCTGCTCTGATCATGACACATGGGCGAGACGATGAACCTGATGGCGCCAGCGGACTCCTTTGGGACCGCTCGCGGCGTAATCGATTCCGGCGCAGACGAGATATATCTGGGGCTTGATGACCGAAACTTTGTGAACCTGAACCTCTCGGGACGTGGTCGTGGCTGCAACGTGCCCACACTCCCGGAACTCGAGGGTATTATCGAGTTCGCGCACGACCGCAGGGTTCTGGTCGATTACGCAGTGAACACGCCTTTCCTGAGCGATGAACTCGAGGAGATATTCGTATCGCACGTCATGGCTGGCGTTGACGCGGGTGTGGACGCGCTGATCGTCGGCGAACCCGGTGCGATGCAGCTGGTGAAGGAGATGGATACAGGGCTGCCGGTTCATGCAAGTGTTCTCCTGAACACGTTTAACATCGGGCAGATCGAACTATTGAAGAGCCTGGGCGCAAGTAAGATCGTTCTCCCGTTCAAGATTGCGCTTGACGAGATCAGGACGCTCTCAAAGGCGGGCGTCGATCTTGAGATCTTCGGACAGTTCGGTTGCTCAAATATCAACGGCACATGCCACCTCATCCACAGCGCGGGCGAGAGCATCAATCTCGGGATCCCGTGCCGTGCGAATTATCTGGTTGGGGGCAGGGTGCGGCAGGTGCACCCGATCCTTGATGCAGGCACAGACTGCTCGCTCTGCAGCATCCCGGACCTGCTCGAGATCGGGGTGAGCGCACTAAAGATCGTTGGAAGAGGCATGAATCCGGAGATGATACGGGAGATCGTGCGCATCTACCGGGCGTGCATCGATCTCGCACTCGCTGGCAGCGACGCAGGCGAGATCAAGAATTACGCGCTCGCAGAAGAGCCGATCTGGCAGTTGCTCTGCGAGCAGAAGAGATGCAAGTACCTCAAGACAAATATTTCCGATTCTTATGTGTGATTTTCATGATTGAACTGCGGACGTGTAATTATTCAAGGATTAACGAGATCATAGGGCTGATCGAAGATGCGGATCTTGATTCGGGTGTCAGGATCGGGCTCGGGAGTGAGGGGTGCGTGCATAAGCTGCCGCCGGCAGGGGAGATCGCGAGAGTGGCTGGTCTCGATTGCATCGATGGTGTCACGCTGGTAACTCCGATCACGCCACAGAAGCATTACGACCGGTGCGTAGCGTATCTGGGCGAGGTTGCCGATCTGGGGGTCGGAGACCTCCGCATCGTTGTAAACGATCTTGGAATTCTCTATTCATGCGAGATCGATCGTCCCATTGCCGGAAGGGGCATCGTGCATACCTCAGAAGCCTGTCCGTGGGTAGACCACATCCTGCGGGATGAGAGCGACTACGTGAGGAATGCGTACCTCCAGACCAATCTCAACTATTCGAGAACTTATGCACTCCTGCGGAAGATGGGGATCGCCGGAATTGAGGTCGATCTGCTCCCGCGAACGATTGCGGCGGCGAGGATGCTGGATATTCCAGTGTATGCGCATTTCGGGTACGCGGTGGTTGCGTATGCGCGTAGCTGCCACACAGCCCGGTTTCACCGGAAGACACCGCCGGAATGTATGCATCTCTGCAATTCGCCGATGGAACTCGAATTAAGGGAGATTTTCGATCTGGAGAGTCTTTCTTTTGCTCCGCCGGATGAGGGGGTGCGGGAGGTGTTTCCGACGCTGTATCTGCTCGGGAATACGATCTACATGAGAAGCGAGTATTGTGATGCGGCGGGGGCGGAGGGGGTTATCGTCAATTACGATATGTGTGAGCGGTTGAGCGATGTTCTGGCAGATACTTTCAACAGCGCGGCGAGAAACCAGAGAAAATCATCAAGACGGGACATGGGCATACTGTAGCCAAACAGGGAATTTAACCGCGGAGTGCGCAGAGGGACGCGGAGTTGGAAATAATCGGTTAACTGCTCCGCGTTCCTCCGCACACTCGTCATAACCTCCCGACGCAAAAAAAGAAGACCGGCGGCGCGCAAACGCACCACCAGCACCACCGTCGCCGCTGCCGCAGCCCATGTCAGTGCGGCATCACAGCACCCACGATCTCCGGATACCGGAGCTCTTCGGATATTATGCCCCACGAGCTTCAGCCGCGTCTCAGTCTCCTTCCGCGAATCAAGCCGTTTCCGAGATTGAACGCTATGATATTCGCCCGGGAAATGAGTCAAGCGCAGAAAGAAACGTCCTGATCCTATCCGAATCGATCCGGTTGCGCAGAATAATGAAATTGTACGCCGCAGCCGCAGCCTTGTCCCTGTGCGAAAATCCTTCTATGACTACAACATCATCGGAATCCGGTAGTTCGTCCGCACGAAGTGGCAGCATCGCGACGTCCGCGATCCCGTTTCGCACGGCGTAGGTTCCGGCTGCGACCCCCATGTTGATCACACGCACGCGGAACGGCAGCGTCGCGATGAGCGGATTCAGATCATCGCAGGGCATTCCAGCGATCACGAAATCGTTTGCGGACCCTTCTCCAAAGAGCACCACCTCAACCGTCTCGCCGGGTTCCATGATCTCGACCTCCGGGAGAATCTCGATCGTTCCGTCCGCTGCTGCGAGCGCAGTTATTGCGCCGGAGCCCTTGACGACCGGGTACGCGAACCCCCGCACCACCGCCACCGGCAGGAGTTGGTGCCGCCCGACCGACTGGATCCGCGATCCGAGTACGGCACGCTCAATATACCCATCATGCTCGCGCCCTGCCGCAGCCGCCACTGCCGCTGTCGATTCGCTTGCGAGAAGATCGCGCAACCTCGGTGCCACCAGGAAGTAGAACATGCTCAGCGCAGACGTTGGAAATCCTGGAAGTCCTATGACCGGTTTTTCCATTTTAGCTATTATCATCGGCTTTCCCGGCTTGATATTGATCCCGTGCGCAAGAACCTCGCCGCACTCCTCGAGAATGCGCGGCATAATATCCCCTGACCCTGCTGACGTGCTCCCTGATGTCAGGATCAGATCGCATTCAGAGATCGCTTTTTTCAGGATTTCTATCGTCTTTTCCCGGTCATCCGGGATGATTCCGTACATAATGGGAGTTGCGCCGCATTCACGCACCGCAGCAGCGATCGTATGTGCGTTCACATCGTAGACCCTGCCCTGCCCAGGCTCCATCCGTTCGCCGGCCGGAACAAGCTCGTCTCCGGTCGAGATTATTCCGACAGCAAGCGAGCGGACGCACACCTGCGAGACCCCAATAGCCGCAAGAACCCCGATCTCTCTTGCTCCGAGAAGTGTCCCCTGGGGCAGAACCCTTGTCCCGCGCCGGATGTCGGTTCCCGCCCGCATGACATTCTCCCACGAGTGAACCGCCCTCTGAATCGAGACGCGGGAGCCAACCTCTTCAGTGTACTCGACCATCACGACCGCGTCCGCGCCGTCCGGGAGCATTGCCCCTGTCGAGATCTCGGCTGCAGCGCCTGCTCTGATTGTGAGCGTGGGCGCGTCTCCGGCGGGTATTCTGCCGATCATCTCAAGCTCTACCCGCGCCTCCTCCCGCGCCGTGTACGTATCTTCCGCACGCACCGCATAGCCATCCATGTCGGCGCGATCAAACGATGGCACATCGATCGAAGCGACCACATCGCGGGCGAGCACGCGATGGTGTGCGAGATCGATCGGCACGACCGTGTCGCTCCCGCGGATGATCGATTTTAATATCTGTTCCGCTCTCTCAATCGGAATTAACTCATGGAATTCCTTTCGTTTCATAGGATCGTCCAATACAGTAGATTGACCAGACGGTTTTAAGGTTATCTGCGGGGTCAGATATCTTCACTTTGGGATATTGCCTGATTCTGAGTAACTAATCAGGTATGTTGATTGGTCGCCCGATTGCGATTCTGTATTTTCTGGCAAGAAAAATAGGGTCTTTGGTATCTCGCGTTGCAGTGCAAAAACGACAGCCATATCGGTTATTTGCCAGAACTCGCTCTACTTTGGTTTCGGAGGGTTTATCGGGAATTTGGTATGTTTCTGTCAGTTTCAATCGTGAATGCGCAGCATCGGCGCAGCCATCCATAAGCACTTAATACCCCCCAAGCACAATTCATCTACGAGACGCTTGCAACGCGAATTACAGAGAGAGCCGAAAAATAACCGCTGAGGACGCAGAGGATCGCAGAGTGGTTAACCGTTTATTCCCCCTCCGCATCCCTCCGCGTCCCTCTGCGCACTCCGCGGTTAAATTTCAGGCTTGGCTCAGGTTGTGTTCCGGGTCAAGCAGTGCGGATATAGCGAAGTCGCACGATAGTGTTTTTAGGTACCTGAGTAGTTACGATTCTGATGGATTGTGTGGTTTTCAAAAGATGCCGAAGGGGGCGGGTTTTCAATCTTTGCGCCTTTGCGCCTTTGCGTTTCTCTGATTTAACGAGAAAGTCGCAAAGTCGCAAAGTCGCAGAGACGAGAAAGATGATAGAGTAACGCCCGCGATTTCTACATACATGAGGGCTGCCGATATCAACCACAGAAAACGTCAGAACCAGGATATTTCAAATGGTGTACGGTCATCGTCAAAGTGACTTTCAGACGCCGGATAACGGTTGATCCCCCGGCTACTCCAGCCCCATCAACTCCCCGTACACAACCTCAACCCGCTCCCGCATCGTCTTCTGATCAAAACCGAGCATGCCAGCCGCATACATCGCACCGCCGGCACCAACGCCCTCCTTGACCTCGCCTGCCTCGTATCTCTGCAAGCCACGCATCCGCGAATTCAAAAACCCCGGATCAACGATATGAATCGAGCATCCGAGATCGCTTTGCACCGCATCAAAGTCAATTGAGCGATCCTGATACACGTATTTCGTCGTCGCAATCGATATCCTGCTTGTATCAAGCCCGAGATGCGTAAGTATCGTTGCGACCGCGATCATCTGTGTGCCGCCCGCAAGAATGATCTCGCAGCCCGATTGGGTCATGCCAGAGACCAGCCCGGCAACAGCAGGCATCATCGGATCACCGACAGCAGTAACTGCACTAAAAGGGTCAGCGCGCGCTCCTGCAACCGTGATTCCGGATGCGATGATCCCCTCTTCCACGACCCGACGCTTGATCTCAAGAGGATTATCCTTGCAACTGCTGCTGACCCCGTAGTCGTATCCGAGCGCAGTCAGAACGCCAAGCGCAGTTGTTGTGCCGCCCGGAACACTCTCGCCTATTATGATTGTACTGGTTCTGCCGGTTTTACCGGAGAGTCTTCCGAGCTGCAAGCCGACCTGTGCAGCGCGCTCATGGATCGCGTCCGCACGTGGCACAGCGTTTCCGTATCGAATATCAAGCCCGGGCTCTGCGCCGAGATATATCGTTGGAACCTCAGGCACGATCCGCAGTCCTGAGTTTACAAAGAGGTACGGCATCCCTGTCAGTTGCAGCGCTGCACGAGTCATAACAGCAGGCGTCGGTGCCCCGTTCGGTTTCATCGGGAGTTCGGGGACGCTCCTGGGGCTTCCATATACCACGATCTCGGAATCAGCCGCTGGCGTATACACATTCCGTTCAGTGCTCGCACCAGCTGCCGATATCTTCGGGATCAGGCAGGTGTCGGTGTTTGAGAGTACGCAGAGAAAGAGCGGATCGGTGAGACAATCGCTCACCGTTCCTGTTGACGTGATCCAGCTACATGGCATCTGTGCCCTATTTCACGATTTTACGTAGGTAGTGCGGCAATTCCGATCCTGAGATCACATATCCGCCGCTGTCATGACCTTGATCGTTGTGGGCTGCTTGGTGATGCGCCCCATCTCCGCACCGATCAGATATTTCACGTTCTTCTCGGCGGCGATATCCAGTATCCGCTGGGTGATCATGCCATCGAAGATCACGCTCTCGATGTCATCGGTGCGGGACGCAAGCGTTCCCGCGAGATCTCGAACCGGCACCTCGCTTACGACGTTGGTGTCACTATCGAGCAGTCGTGCGCTCATGGTGTCTGCAAGCGCTTTCAGGTGTGCCCCAAATCCGGAGCCGTTCTGCGGCTGCTCCTCAACCACGCGAGGCTTTGTGACGACTCTTCTACGCGCCCCTCCGCGCCTTGCGTCGGTCCGCTTGTACGCTGGAGCCGCCTGATCGACGGGCACCTTCTGACGCAGCGCGGTTACGATCTCCTTCTGGACGAGCTCCTCGACGCCCTTGCCATCGGGCGCACGTGCGACGAAGTCGATGTCAGCCATCTGAAGCAGTTCTTTTATGATCAGTTCCCCGCCGCGGTCCCCGTCCGTAAACGCTGTGACTGTCCGTTCCCCACAGATCGGAATGATCGACTCAGGCACGCTTGTGCCTCCGACCGCAATCGCGTTCTTGATCCCGTATCTCAGTAGGTTAAGAACATCAGCGCGCCCCTCAACCACGATGATCGCATCGGATTCCTGCACATTCGGACCTGCCGGGAGCTTATCCACTCCGTATTCGGTGATCTCTTCAATTCTAACCGATTTCTTCACTTCTTCTGCGATCTCCTGGCTTTCAGGAACCGTCTGGTTGAACATATCGGTCAGAATGTACTTCGCCCTATCGATGATGTGCCTTCTCTTCGCAGCACGCACGTCCACCATCTTATCGAGTTTGATGTGTGCGATGCACGGACCGACACGGTCGATCGTTTCAAGCGACGCTGCCAGAATGGCAGTTTCGACCCGATCAAGGCTCGATGGAATCGTGATCGTTCCTGCCGACCTCCCACCCTTGGAGCTGATCGAGACGTCGATCCTGCCGATCCTACCGGTCTTCTGAAGATCACGCAGATCAAGATCGTTTCCAAGCAGCCCTTCGGTCTGCCCGAATATCGCTCCGACCACATCCGGTCGCTCGATTATCCCGTCCGCGTTGATCATAGCTTGAATGACATATTTCGTTGTATCAGAATCTTGCATATTAATCCACCTCTATAAAAATAGTCTGAAGTCCCCTTGCCTGCATTAAGACGTTCGCGATATGATCTACTTTCGTGTGCATGCAAATCCGCGTTTCGCGATCTCTTTTTGCATTGTATGAGTGTGATTGATGATCGGTCTCTCGTGATTCTCTTCGAACCAGTGCACGGCATATCTCATTTCGGGGCTCCCAATGCCCGTGCAAGTAGTGACCGCAGACTATTTTTACCAGACTTTGGTATATTTACCAATTTGTCAATGACCCTATAATAAGGTTGGGGTTTCCAGTATTACCGAACATATTTTATAATATCCTGCCGTAGTTTTAGAAGATACGTATCGAGCCCCTGCACATCTTTTATATCCTTCCGCACCAGTTTCTTCAGCCAGGCGCGCAGCGCGGTGTCGGTCGTTGTGCCGTGCGCTTGCAGGTATATTGCGATCCGCGATGACAATTCGTCACCCTTGCGATCCCAGTCTGTAAGAATGATAACAGAATCGTAGTCATACGCAAGCGTATCCGCGAGATGCAGGAGAGACTGCCCGCTTAGCGATTTGATTGCGCCACGGATTCCGAGATTGCGCAGCGCCGAAACGTCGTTCTTTCCCTCCACCACGATCACAGCGCCACAATCCGACTCTCGCCTCATCTCTTCGAGTACCTGCTCGATCTGCTCATAGCGGCGGACACCATCCTTAATTTTCGCAGTCATCGTCAAAGAATGGGCGTAATGCCCAAATCACGTCCTCTCTCTCTATGCCGATCAATTCTACAGACTTTCTTGTACTTGTTGCGCCACTTAACCGAATGTGGGTGGAAGCAACACCGAATAACCTTGACAATTCCCTGATCAGTTGTTTATTTGCTTTTCCATCGACGGCTTTCGCAGACAGCCGTACGCGAATCGCGTTTCTGGATTCATCGTATCCGACCGGGACTTCTGTTCGTTTGGATCCGGGCGTGACCTTGAAATCGATTGTCACGCCGTCTCCTTTGCTCTTTATCGCATCTTCGTAAGACATGGGACATGGGACATAAGATATGGGATATGAGACATGAAGCTCTTTTGTGTGGTTTGGTGGGTGTGGTTTGGTGGTTGTAGCCCGGACGCACTAACACTGGTAAGTCATCCACTGGATATTTCCGTTGTCGTCGCAGTTACCCTCGTGCCGGGCAGTGTCACCTGTACCGCACCTGGGTTGGCTTGGCAGTCATCGATAGGTGTTCCCAGTAACTCCTGCAAGGACCTATGTGATGCGGCTTTGTGCCCCGCTCTTATGCTCCGATGATCACGTATCACATCAGCCCTCGAAGAAGGGGCATTGATGTAAACGGCATCATGGTATATATCGATTGCTGCGAAAGGTTTGGCACATGCCAGCGTACATCGCGGATTCGTCGGTCTTCATCATCGGAATGCCACTGCCACACTCGCCCCAAAATCCAATCATCACAACGCCTGATGTTCTTTCGGAATTAAAGGACATGCAATCGAGGGTGGCGTTTGAGGCGGCAGTTGATTCAGGCATGGAGATCGAAGCCCCGCTGCCGCACCTCGTAGCCGAGATCCGCGCTCATGCGAGAGCCACTGGCGACCTTGACCGGCTGTCTGATACTGACATTGGCATCCTCGCGAAAGCTCTTGAGCACAACGGAATCCTCTACACCGATGATTACGCGATCCAGAACGTAGCCAGCGGTCTTGGAATCGAAACGAAGCCGATTGTGCAGGAACAGATCAGAGAGACATTCGAATGGGGCAGGCGGTGCGTGGGCTGCGGAAGAAAGTTTGAGAGCGGTCTTCGCACCTGTCCGGTCTGCGGAAGCCGCCTTACAGGATATAAAAAGAAGAGAACGAGGATTTGAGATGGAAACAACAATTGGCATCGATATCGGAGGCGCGAACACGAAGGTCGCGTCAGCAGACGGCAAGGTCTCGGAGATACACTACCTGCCGCTCTGGAAAGATTCAGCGCTCCCCAACCTTCTGGCAGATATCAGAGAGCGGATAAAGCCGGACAGGGTCGGAGTCGTCATGACAGGCGAGCTTGCGGACTGCTTCGAGAGTAAGATTCAGGGAATCCGGTTCATCTGCGAGGCGGTGGATTGTGCATTTCCGGAGCGCGGGAGCGATGCAGGCAGAAACGATGCGAACGGTGGTAATGCGGGCGGAAGCGAGGTGTATTATCTCAACAACCGGTGCAAATTCGTGGATCGCGACGACGCGAGCCTTGCCGCAGCAAACTGGGCAGCATCGGCAGGTCTCATCGCACAGGATTACGATTGCGTCTTCGTGGACGTTGGCAGCACAACAACAGACATAATCCCGATCGCAGGAGGCTTCGCACACGCCAGTTGGACGGACTTTGAGAGGTTGCAGCGCGATGAACTGGTCTATTCGGGTGTTCTCCGCACAAACGTCGCAACGCTTCTGGATCGGGTCGATCGGGTCGCTCCGGACGGATCCGGGTGCAGGATCTCATCAGAACTCTTTGCAATCACAGCGGACGTCTACCGTGTGCTCGGGATGATCGAGGACGCTGATTACACCTGCGAAACCCCTGATCACGCAGGAACGACAGTCGAGGATTCGATGCGAAGGCTCGCACGGGTCGTCTGTGCAGACATGGATGAGCTTCGCAAGCATTTCGTGTACGAGATCGCGGATCAGGTGCGAGAAGCGCAGGTTCTGGAGATCGGGCGTGCGATCGATGCTGTTCTGAAGCGAAACCGGCTGGATCATATCATCGGCACAGGGATCGGTGAGTTTCTGATCCGGGACGCAGTGGAAGGAATCGGTAGCGTTCCGTGCTCCTTCATCTCGGATATGTACGGAACAGACATCTCAAAGGTGTTTCCCGCGTACGCGGTCGCAAGACTGGTTGAATCAGGTTGATCGCAGCTCCCACGAGAGATCAACGATCCTGCGCATCACCTCGCGCTATGTGTGCGCAGGTGTGCACAATGATGCAGGTTTCCGCCTGCGTGGGCTCTCACAAGTCTGTCAAGAGAGTTGGTGTTGATCTGCCGATGGTAAACTCACACGGGAAGTACATCGCAGATTATAAGGGGCTCGCTTTCGCAAGGATCGGGTTTCCTGTGTGTGATTGGGTTGGCTACCGGCGAAGAGCGATCATCGGGTACGGCGGCGGGATCAATCTTGTCGATCGGATTACGAACGCGATTCCGGATCGTGTGGACAGCATGAATTTTTGAGGAACGACAGATGCCCAGCTCCGCGGCATAAAACCGCGGAGCC
>JAGGRW010000161.1 GCA_021159385.1 Methanosarcinales archaeon | reverse complement strand
CTGCTGACCCCACCCGGAGGGCAGTTTTTACTCGATTTTTTGTGAAAAAATCGTTGTGGACAAATCGTTGTGAAAAAATCCTAACAGATGACAACGATTGAATCCATCCTCGCAGTTCCTGCTTGCGTCCAGTAGCCACATACTTTGCAGATCTGCAGGTGTCCGCACGTCTCCAGACGGTTTCCGCATTTCTGGCATCTGGTCAGTTGTTGCTCGTTCATAATATCACTCTCCGGTATCTTTTCGTGAATTGAGTTCGTCGATTCGTTCTTTCATTTGCGAAAAAGTATATCGCAAGCCTGTGCCCGAAGGACAGTTTTTTACTCGATTTTTTTGTGAAAAAAATCGTTTCCCAACGTTTTTGAGACATCTTTACGCAACAGCGGCATATAGGGGGAGTAGATAACCCACTCCCGCCCCACAGCCCACAGACAGGGATGAAAGTGAGGAGGAACCTGAATCTCACCTCCTGTCGGGCAAAGGTGAATGGAGGCGTTTTTCACCTTTTGCGACATGACACGATATACGCGATATGTGCCAGACGTGAGTGAATCTTAATTGTTAATAAAGTTTTCGGTTAGGGTGTTACATTCCAGATAGAATCACCCACGCGGTGTATGGATTTGACAGCCTTCCCGTGATCCCCAACCATCTCGCTACCCGGAATGAGTGCACGCCCGATCGCAAGCGCCTTGTCGTGCGCCTCCTCGACCACGATCACAAGGTCGTTCGTCTCGATATCCGGGTCGGCACGCACAATTCCGGGGCGCATGACATCCGCGCCCTTTGCCATGAAGCTGGTTGCGCCCGCGTCCACCACGACGGTACGCTTCTCCGGTTTTACCACGAGCGCGCCTTTTACGGTCAGAAACGGCTCGTCACCTATTGTAAAAATGAGGGGCTCGCCATCGACCAGTATGATGTCGTTACGATCGGTTTTAACGAGTTCGAACCGCTTCTTCTCAAATCCCGGATCAATATCCGACGGACCGAATGTTTCTTTTAACTTTTTTAATATTTTTTTCGCATCGCTGCTGCGCATCTGATGCCTCGACCTGACATGGATGTCCATGACCATAGCATCGTTTGCGTAACTTAAATAAATTGGCGGGAGAGATTCAAGCTTCAATGCTTACATTCGTTGGCATCGGATTGTACGATGAGAAGGACATCACCCTCAAAGGGCTCGATGCGATAAGCTGTGCCGATCGGGTCTTTGCCGAGTTTTACACCTCGAAGATGATGGGAACGACGATAGACCGCATGGAATCGCAGTACCAAACGAAGATAACAGTCCTTTCGCGGGAGGCGATCGAGATCGACCCGTCGTGGCTGCATCACGCAAAATGCGAGAACGTGGTGCTGCTCACAGGCGGCGACCCCCTGATCTCGACGACGCACATCGACCTCCGCCTGCGTGCATCCGATCTCGGAATTGCGACAGCGGTGGTACACAGCGCGTCGATTGTGTCGGCTGCACCCGGTCTTGCCGGATTGCAGAACTATCGGTTCGGAAAGTCGGCGACGATCCCGTTTCCATACCATACCCGCTCAAAGACGGTCGTTTCTGAGACGCCGTACAACGTCATCCTACAGAATCTCGCAAACAACCTCCACACGATGCTGTTTCTCGATATCGACCGTGACCGCGGGTGCATGACCATTCCGGAGGCGGTCGAACTGCTGATGCGCGTCGATTGCGAGCGTGAGCATGGGACGCCCATGCATTCCGCGCTCGGTATCGGGATTGCGCGGGCAGGGTCCCCGGACGTACTGGTCAGGTGCGACCGCCTGTGCGACCTTGCCACATTCGATTTCGGCGCGCCGATGCATCTTCTGATCGTGCCTGCGAGCCTCCATCCGCTTGAGGCTGATGCGCTGGTTCGATTCGCGGACGCGCCGGAGTGGATACGTTAAATCCCTGTTAAACTCTCCGTTGGGACCTTAATTTTAGTGTAACGCTCCGAAGGAACGATTCAAAGTGCTCACCGAAAAATAAAGTAGCAAAGTTTATCTGATGGCACTCCACATTTCTAACATTCGTGCGATTTGTTTATTCGTGCCCTTCGTGAATGCGCAAGCATGCGGCGCAGCCATTAACACAAATTACACTGATTTACATCCACAAGTTACCCGGGCATGCATAAAAACGCGATCATTCAGCGCGACTCATCAATATTCAGCACTCACAATATATGGCAGTGATGGCTTCGCGCCCACAGATACGCTTGACGCGATCGAAACGTTAATGTGCGATCCAGCCCCCGTACTACATGTTCTCGTTGCTCCGGTGGTGTAGTCCGGCCAATCATCCTGGCCTTTCGAGCCAGTCACCCGGGTTCAAATCCCGGCCGGAGCATTCGTCACCTCAGATATTATAGTTTAATTATATAAATCATAAAGGATAATCATGCACCTCACACCATCTGAAGAACTGCTACTGGACGGTGAAGACGGCTACGTCGCGCAGAAGGCGATGGAGATATTAACAACGCTCGGCGACATCTACGACGCCGACCGATTGATACCCATAAGGAGCGCTCAGATCGCGGGTGTCTCCTACAAAACGATCGGTGACGCCGGGCTCGAATGGATAAGCGACCTCGCAGGAACGGTCAAAGTCCCATCGATACTGAATCCGGCAGGGATGGATCGTCTGCGATGGGAGGAACTTGGCATATCCGAGGAGTTTGCCGAAAAACAGGAGCAGATAATCCATGCTTATGAGCGGTTGGGAGTCGCTGCATGGTGTACCTGCACCCCCTACTACCTGCGAGACGACCTTTCCCGTGCCGGGGACCACCTTGCGTGGAGTGAGTCGTCAGCGGTCTCGTACGCGAATTCGATCATGGGGTCGCGAACGAACCGGGAAGGCGGACCGTCCGCACTCGCTGCGGCACTGATCGGAAAGACGCCGAACTACGGCTACCATCTGGACGAGAATCGCATTCCCACAATCGAGATCCATGTCGAGGGCAGACTCAGCGGAACCGATTACGGGGCACTCGGGTACCTCGCAGGCGCAATCGCCGGAGACCGCGTCCCGCTCTTCCAACTCGAATCCGTGCCCTCAAACGACGAACGAAAGGCGCTCGGCGCGGCGATGGCAGCGTCGGGTGCTGTCGCACTGTACTATGTCAAAGGTGTGCCGCCGCACCCGGTTGCGTGCGACATCCGTGAGCGCATCACAATCGAGCACAGGGAGATTGCGGAGGTGTACGCTCATACCGGGCGGTGTGACCCGGACATCATTGCGCTCGGCTGTCCGCACTGTTCGGTCGCCGAACTCACGGAACTACGCGATCTGCTCAGAGATAAGACTGTGGAAACGGAGTTCTGGGTGTGCACGTCACGGAAACTGCGCGATCAGCACCCGAATCTCGTGGCAGGGATCGAGTCGAGCGGCGCGAAGGTGATCTGCGACACCTGCATGGTGGTCTCGCCGATCTGCGAACGGTACGGGTGCATGATGGTCTCATCCGGAAAGGCACTCGCTTATGTGCCGCATATGTGCGGGGTCGATGCGGTTTTTGGAAGCGTGGAAGAATGCGTGCGAGCGGCGGTTTCGAGATAGTGGTGGAAGGTCACGGCAATTAATCTTCGTTGCCTGACCCAATTATACCCGGAATAAATTGAAAAGTCTCTGATTTTTGCCGAGTATCCGGATTCGTGATAAAATCACGAATGCTGGCGTTTACCACAAATTACACGAATTTGGCTGCCATAAATTCTATCGATCGTCAAAGTCACCAAAATCAGGACAGGAGTCCGGCGGTAACGAGCGCGTCTCGCAGTTCCTTCTCGTTCGCCTCGCCCATCCGCACAAGCGGAAGTCTGAGTGGTCCGGCTGGAAGTCCGATCATATTCGCTGCCGTTTTTACAGGGATCGGGTTCGTCTCAATAAACATCGCCCGCACAAGCGGAGCGAGCTTGTAGTGCATGCGCCGCGCCCCCTCCCGGTCGTTCTTCAGTATCGCGTCAACGAACGCAACTGTCTGAGCGGGCGCGATGTTTGCGATGACTGATATCACGCCGATTCCGCCCAGAGACATGATCGGCAGCGTCAGAGCGTCGTCGCCGGATATCACTATGAAATCCGTGCCATTGTCATTGTCCCGGGTCATCTCGATTATGCGCGAGACCTGCTCCAGATCGCCGCTCGCCTCTTTCACGCCGATTATGTTCGGAATCTCTGCAAGTTCCGCTATCAGATCGGGTTCGAGGTTGATGCCGGTTCTGGATTTGATATTGTATAATATTATCGGTATATCGGCAGCGCATGCGACTGCGTCAAAGTGCGCAAGTATCCCGTTTCTGTTCGGCTTGTTGTAGTACGGTGTTATCAGTAGCGACGCATCCGCACCGGCATCCGCTGCATATCTGGTGAGCTCGATCGCTTCACCGGTGTTGTTCGACCCGGTTCCGGCGATCACAGGAACTGTTGCGCAGTCAACTGCGATATCGATCAGTTGCTTGTGTTCGTCGAGCGTGATTGTGGCTGATTCGCCAGTGGTTCCGCAGGGAACAATTCCGGAGACTCCATCTTCGATTGCGCGCCCGATATTCAGAGAGAAGCCTCTCGCATCGATCATATTATCTTTCGTGAACGGGGTTATCAGTGCGGGCATGACACCTGTTAAGTCCATAAACATCCCTCCCAAAGGATTGTAGCGTCTGTTATGACATTTATAATATCTACAGTACCTTCGTACGTTGCGCAATCACGTTTCTGCGTGTGATATAACCAGCGACCCGGTTTCGTATCGTCTTGCTGATGATGTCAGTGTGCTCGGAGACGTTCTTCTTGTTCTCCTCGAAATCGGTTCCGAATGCATAGCCGCGCTTTGCAATCAACTCCTGTGCGATCTTTTTGATGTATGTTGGTCGAATATTTCCCATGTATAACGTGCTATGGCAGTCTAATATATAAATATTGCCTCGAGTGGAGGCTCTCGGCGTCAGGCGTCATGGCAACTTATGCAACCGCAACTATCGAGAGTCCCTATATATGCGTCAAGATCGCCTGCGCAACCTTTTTAACCAATGCTCGATCAGATAAAGTATCGCTGCCATTTACGGGACAGTAGGGTAGCTTGGTCGATCCTCGAGCGTTTGGGACGCTTGGACCGCGGTTCAAATCCGCGCTGTCCCATCTTGCTGTGATTGGGTAAGCAGATGCGCTCATGGTGTCATCGTCCCTTCGCTCATCGAGAAGATTACCTGCTCATCAATTTCGGATCAGGCACCTATATTCCAAACGCTCAACACTTCCAGAGGAACGGGGACATCCTTATTCACCAACACGTTCAGCTTTTCGAAGCCTATCACCCTTCCTGCTTTATCCTTCTTCAAAATAATCTCATTTCCAGTCTCTTCTGAGATGAACTCCTTTTCCGGATCATCCAACCAGACATCAAGCGTGTTTACGTTCCTGTTAAATATCACTCTTATCTTTTCCATATCTCTTGACCCCAAGAACACGACCTGTGAGGATTGTATGGTGTCGCCCATTTTATTCATCCCTTCTCAAACATGACTTCAATAATTTCTTTTATCATTCTCTTTATTCCCCTCCCCTACCTCCACGACCTCTACGATCCGATTCACCCCTTCGCGACCCCAATAGGCACGACCTGCACGACCCTGCACGCGATCCCGACCCGATGCACGACATCCACGACCGCGTCGCTCGGCTTGTAGACCGCGGGCGCCTCTTCTGCAAGGATGCTCGGATTCGTAGCCTTGACCGTAATACCTTTTGCGAGCAGTTCTTTTTCGATATCCTCGCCCCGGAAATCCCGTAGTGCCTTCTTCCTGCTCCCGACTCTTCCTGCGCCGTGACATGCGCTCCCGAATGTCAACTCCATCGCCTTCTCCATGCCGCAGAGGATGTATGACGGCGTGCCCATGCTTCCTGGAATCAGGACCGGCTGCCCGACGCTCCGGTATGCTTTTGGGACGTCTGGGTGTCCCGCAGGAAACGCACGGGTTGCGCCCTTCCTGTGCACGTAGACCATCCGCTGTCTACCGTCGATTGTGTGTTTCTCGAGCTTTGCGACGTTGTGCGCCACATCGTAGACGAGATCCATCTCGATGTCGGCTCCAAAGAACCTGTGAAACGTCTCCCTGACCCAGTGCGTGATCACCTGCCGGTTCGCCCACGCATAGTTTGCTCCCGCGCACATCGCTGCAAAATACTCCTGCCCCTCCTTCGACTGCACTGGTGCGCACGCTAGCTGCCGATCCACAAGCTCGATTCCGTACTTCTTTGACGCCCTCTCAAGCGCACGCAGGTGGTCAGTGCAGATCTGATGCCCTGCGCCACGGGACCCGCAGTGGATCATGACAGTGATGTCACCCTTGTGCAGCCCGAACGCATCAGCGATCTTGTTATCGTAGATTTCACGCACGCACTGAACCTCAAGAAAGTGGTTTCCGCTTCCGAGCGTTCCAAGTTGCGGTCTTCCCCGTTTCATCACCTTTTCGCTGACTTTAAGGTCTCCGGGAAGCTCGATCCGCCCGTTCTCCTCGCAGTGTATAAGGTCCTCGGGAACACCGTAGCCCTCCTCGACCGCCCACTTCGCACCATCCTCAAACACCCGGCGCAGCTCGGAATCAGAGACCTTGAGCTTGCTCTTTGCACCAACGCCCGTCGGGACTGCACGGAAGAGCGCATCAACCAGTTTTCCGATCTTCGGGCGGATGTCCGCCTCTGTCAGATTCGTGCGGATCACGCGGACGCCGCAGTTGATGTCAAAGCCCACCCCGCCCGGGCTGATCACGCCTTCCTCCGAATCAAATGCTGCAACGCCCCCGATCGGAAAGCCGTATCCGGGATGCGCGTCCGGCATCGCCATCGCGTACTTCTGGATTCCCGGAAGCGTCGCGACGTTTGCGGTCTGCGAGAGCGTATCGATCTCAAGCCCCTCAAGCAGTCTCGGCGACAGGAACAGCCTTCCCGGAACCCGCATCTTCTCCCTGTAATCAGTCGGAATATCCCAGATGTAGTCTGTCACCCGGGTCAGTTTCGGCATCTCTCGCTTCTTGTTCTTCGTTGGCATGGTGGATCGCTCTCTTCTCTTTTCATCGGGGATAATTATTCTTTTCCACAAGGGATTCAAGTTATGTTGCAACAGTCAGAATACGTAGAACCACAATGAACGGAACAGAGAATCCAACTCAACAAGCGACCTGCCCCACATGCTCGCCGCAGGAGCTGCAGGAGCACCGGGTGCTGAGACGGCGCGGCAGCGATCTGCTTGTGGAATGCCTAAACTGCAAAAGCGTTCACAGCATCAGGGAGACCGCACCGAAACCCGCACAAACCAGAGCCGCGCAGATCAGAATCATCGTGAGCAGAGGCGAGAGCTCGGAACGGTACAGAATCGAACTGCCGTCCGACCACAGGGTCGCGGCAGAGGACGAACTGATCGTGGACGACCCGTCCGCAGAGGAGGTGCATCTGGCAGAGGTCACAACGATCGAATCGGGGGGGAAGAGGGTGGCATCCGCGGTCGCTTCTGAGATCGACACAATCTGGGCGCGGGCGATCGACGAGGTGACGCTGAAGATCACGACCCACGACGGCAGCAGGACTGAGTCGGAGCGTTTGCACGCGTTTGGGGATCAGGAGTTCATAGTCGGCGACATCGTGGAAGTCAGGCGGAAAAAATTCAGGGTTACCAGAATCAAGACGTATAAGGCTGGGTTTCGGAAGTATGAGGGCGACGTTGTGCTGGCAAAGGATATCAAGCGGATCTTTGCCGAGAGAGTGGGGCGTGTTCGGAGTAGCCCCGGATGGCGATAACCTTTAATCTCCCGAATTCTTCAGTGATCTGAGGTTTTTCTCGCAGAGATCGATTATTCTTGGGTCTTTTATTTCTTTACCGATTGTAAGCGCATCCTCGTAGTACTCGATCGCTTTCTCGACCTGCCCGAGAGCGCTATATGCATTCCCGAGATTTCCGAGACAGACTCCTTCATTATGCAGATCCCCGATCTCCTTTGCAATTGTCAGTGCATCTTCGTAGTACTCGATCGCTTTTTCTGCCTGCCCAAGATCGCTGTATACCAACCCGAGATTTCCGAGACAGACTCCTTCATTATGCAGATCCCCGATCTCCTTTGCAATTGTCAGTGCATCTTCGTAGTACTCGATCGCTTTTTCTGCCTGCCCAAGATCGCTGTATACCAACCCGAGATTTCCGAGGTGTTTTCCTTCGCCGCGCCTATCTCCAATCGCCCTTACAATCACAAGCGCATCTTCATAGTACTTGATCGCTCTCTCGACCTGCCCGAGATCGCTGTATGCATTCCCGAGATTTCCGAGGGCATTTCCTTCACCACGCCGATCCTCAATCTCCCTTAAGATCGCCAGAGCATCTTCATAGTACTTACTTGCTTTCTCGACCTGCCCAAGAGCGTAGTATGCATTCCCGAGATTTCCGAGGTCAGCCCCTTCACCACGTCTATCCCCAATCTCCCTTGCGATTGTAAGCGCATTTTTGTGATACGTGATCGCTTTCTCGACCTGCCCAAGATCGTTGTATGCATTTCCAAGATTTCCGAGACAGACTCCTTCATTGTGTCTATCCCCAATATCTTTTGCAATCTTCAGTGCTTTTTCGCTGCAATCAATCGATTTCTCGTAAAGACCAATCTGCTCATATAGACTCCCGAGTGAACCGAGCAGATACCCGTTTATTTCAGTCTCTGCGGACAGTTCAGCCAGCAGTTTCTCTTTCAACTCTATGCTGCGTTTGATTTCATCCAGCGACTTGTATTCTATCTCTAATGCAAATTCTACGAGGGCAGGTCTGGTTTCTCCCACGTGGGGCACTTCCATGAACTCCACCACGCGGTTTCTGAACGCGAAGAAATCAGGAGCCTCGCGACTGATGCGTGAGAGTTCCTCTTCCGTCACCCAGAATAGGACCTTAACGTGATCTTCAACAAGGTTTTCTCGCTTAAAATTTAGGAATTGGAGAACTTCAGGAAACCCCTTCTCGATGTTATGTACGAAAAAAACAGTATCGTCAGAATCAATTGACGAAAAGAATGATGGCAGATCTTTTTTTTCTCCTGCATCGACACTGACAACCCGGAGTCCCTGCTCCTTTAAGAGTGCACTGAGAGATCGTTCCACATCACTACGCAGAAATTCGCTCAGATAGAGCGCAAAGAGAATAGAAGGTTTATCATGCCGGTGGGCACGATTTAAATAATTACTGAGCCGCAGAACTCTCGTATCGAGAGTATCCGTATCTTTCGCTTCGATCATACATCTAAAACGTTTTCAAGTGTGGGATGTATGTCACACCAGTTTTCGCCATTCTCATATTCCAGAACGCTCAGGTTATGCAACAGATGACCAATCTTCTCTATTCCTCGTATCTCATTGTTCTTGTAGACTTCTTCAAGGATATCGTAATCCTCGGTCTGTAGAATCCGCTTAAAATCGCTTCTTATCTCCCGTTCTGCCCTTTCTACATCCTCTTTTATTATGCAATCCCTGCTGCGTTCTATCGCGCTGTCGGCTGCTATCTGCATGATACGTGCACTCTCTCTGAACACCCCTGCCCCCATTTTGATGACTAAATCGACCGCATCGGGTTCAATTAGGTCTTCTTTCATTCTTTTGAAGATGAATGTCTTCAGCATACCATATCCGGGTTCGTATCTGCTTGTTCTATCGTTCTTGGCATGCAACTTGATATTTGGGAGGGAAAACTTGCGATCCCTTATCGCAATGAATTCCTGAGCGAAGAACATCGAAATCGGGACCGTATAAACTATATGGCACACGGGTTGGGTGATAGCCGTCTGGTTATTGTAAAAAATCTCTGTTGCCTGCTCTAAATTGGGTTTATCCAGATCATCGATTATGACCAGAATGCTCTTCCCTTCTCTGCCTTCGATATCTGCAACGATTAAATTTATTTTTTCGATCAATTCGGATAGCCGGGGTTCGATTGTCTGTCTGATGATGTTCCTGGTGGTAGCCTCCGCTCTTATTTTTGCCATCACAGAGACGAAAAATCCCTGTATCCCACCCCCAACCGATGTCTCAAAGGAACTCTCTTTTTCACGCACCCATTCAATACTGGTTCTCCATTCTTCGAGATCCTTCATGAGCGCAGGTCTCAATTCCCGCCCTGCATCTGCATACTGGAGGAACAACTGCGCACCTATCGAGAAGAGCACATCAACATAGTTGAGATTGTTCACATCGCAGACATCCCTCACCGAGTACTTCACAACAAAGAACTTTCGTTTGATATCATCGTTGGCAGCAAGCCTGTTGAGCTCGGTTGACTTGCCGCACCCCCTGTGACCGGAAAAGAAGTATTTGGGCGGCTGCCGGTGTGTGCGCAGAAGCGCGTTGATCAGTCCATTCAGGGGTTTGCCAACGGGCTCCACATAAAACGGGCAGCCGGCTGGCAGCGGATAAACCGGATCGAAATTACTCCATGCGAGATCGAGATCTTCGGCAACAATGAACTCTTCTGACATCCTTATTCTCCTGATTTCCATCGGCAAACTGAAATATCTCTTTTCAGAAGCCTTTCAGCCCCATAAAATGAGAGTATTTCTATTGTTTGCAGATGAACACTTTAAATCGTATTCTATTTGGGACTGTCTAATTAAATAACTTTTCCAGTAACTACTCGATGTATGTTGATTGATCTCTTGATTGCAATCCTGTTCTTTCTGGCAAGAAAAATAACCGCAGAGCACGCGGAGGTACGCAGAGCTTTTTTACCCCCATCCGCGTCCCTCCGCGACCTCTGCGGTAAAAATCAGCGTAATCTGTGAAATCTGTGGCTAAAAAATAGTATCAGCCACAGATTAGCGCAGATTACACAGATTAATGGTCATTTGCGGCAACAGGAGTGAATTAAGAGCGCCAGCGGATGCACACAGATTGGGGCACCTGATAGGCACAAGCCCTACACCCGGTACGGCATCTCCGCGCCCTCCGGAATCGTGTGGATGTACCGTTTTCGGAAATCGGGGTTTCGCATCATGCAGTAGTCAGCAGACCCCCTGTACGCGGGATTCTTCCCGATCCGCTTCCAGATCGCACCCAACGGTTCCTCGCAGACATTGCCAAACGACAAGGGAGTGTAAGCGCACGGGAGAACGTCGCCTGTCGCGGTCACGTGCATCCACCGCCTGCCTGCAAAGCAGCCAAAGAGAGCGGGCCCCATGAAATACGGAAATGCGGTGACCCTGGGACCGTCTGGCTGCTTGTTGATCCTTTTCTGAAACTTCTCGAGCCTGACAACGTCGTTTTTTGTAATCACCTCGTCCTCGTGTTCCGCCCATCTGCCAACCGCGATGATCTCGTACAGTGATACCTCGTGCACACCGAGATCACAGGCAAGCGAATAGAATTCGTCCAGACTGTCGATGTTTGCAGGCGAGACCACGACGAACATGTCAACGAGAAGCCCGGAACCCCGTGCTGCCGCAATCCCGTTCACCGCGTCAGAGAACGCACCTGAACGCCCACGCATCCGGTCATGTTCGCCCGCGTCCGCCCCGTCGAGACTGATCCTGACTGCATACATGCCTGCGCCTGCGAGTTCGCGTGCCATCGATTCCGAGAGCCCGTATCCTGATGTGAATGACGTTGCGATCGCTCTTGATTTATCAACATGCGCAACCATCTGCGGAAGATCCTTTCGCATTGTAGGCTCGCCGCCGTCAAATGAGATCAGGTACGTGCCGAGATCGAGCGCCTGATCGATTACGCTCGTAACAGTCGAGAACGGAAGCTCTCCACCTCTGACGTCGGATGCGCCGCAGTGGATGCAGTTATTCGGGCACCGCGTCGTGATTCCGATGGAGGTCTGGTCCGGGATGCGCCGCGTAAGAAGCCAGTTCACCTCTGCCGCTATCAGCCGGTCGAACGCTGTACTCGGTATCGGCGGAATCCACGTCGAGAAGATGAGTTGTTCCCCGTCGCTTAAAATCGGTTTCTCGTCTGCAAAAACCCTGTTTATCTTCTTTAGAATTGGTTTTGCAGGCAGGGCGAGCGCACCCTCCGCATCCAGCCGCACCCTGCCGTCCTTCATTTCAACGTTCAGCGTAAGAAGCGGGTTTTTATAGACACGCATTGCGGTATCACTCGGAACCGCAATATGTTAAGTCTTTTCCATGACCGGAGCCCATCCCAGTACTCCCGAAACTACCGGGTCCCGAACACAATTATCAGCCACACCACCATC
>JAGGRW010000221.1 GCA_021159385.1 Methanosarcinales archaeon | reverse complement strand
GGCTTCTTGAGACCATCGCTGGAAGGGGGTTTGCTGCTGTTTTTGCTGTTCTTGTTCAGCTGATCTTGCAGGGCTTGCAGCTGATCCTGCATGGTTTGTAATTCCCGTGTGAGATGCTCGAATAGTTGAATGGTAGCCTCTTCCCCTTGTCGGTGAGCAGCACGAATCTCATCACGAGTGGGTCTGCGCATCATGTTCTCCATCCATCAAACGAAATATTTTATTTGCAACCATTACGATTTAAATATAATCTAATCAATAATAAATTTTGCGGTGGGGGTGAGTAGTTACTTTTGGTGTTTGAGATCAGTCCCGGAATTTGGGGCGCTACCAACCTTTCATACGTCTCCGGTTTCGCACACAAACATTTATATCACGATGGTCAGAATCGATGGTGGTGATCAATATGGTCAAGATGCCGCCAGATGTACAGGAAACCATAAACAAACAGAAGCCGATTCCGGTTGCTACTGCGGACTCGGACGGCAAGCCCAACGTGGTCTTCATAACATTCCTGAAGGTCGTGGATGATGAGACCATCTACATCGCAGACAACTTCTTGAACAAGACGAGAGCGAACCTGGATGAGAACCCGCGCGTCTCGATCGTTACGTACGACAGCGAGAACAAAAAATCATTCCAGGTCAAGGGCAGAGTTGAGATCATGACAGATGGTCCGGTGTACGAGGAGGTAGTAGCATGGGTACATGCCAAGAGTAAGGCGATGCCAGTGAAATCCGCGGTAGTCATACGTGTCGAAGAAGTGTACAATGCGATGCACGGACCGGATGCGGGAAAGCGCATAGTATGATGGTACGATGGTGATTGGATTTGAGCGAAAAGTTACTTGAAATCGAGGATTTACTTGGCGATGACGAGGATGTTCTCGATGAGTCCACAGAGGAACTGTACGACCTCGTCATCCCGCCCGGCGTCCCGGCGTCCCTGATACATGAGATCGTGGCAGAGTTCGAGCTCGAACCACACAACAAAGTCGTGAACTCATCGGTCGAGGATGGCGAATACTTCGGAATGAAACTGATTGTGCTTCGAGGAGACCGCGAGACCGTCGAACGTGCGAACAAATATCTCTTTGATGTATTCGACGATCGGGTCGGATGTTTCGAGGATTGATCAACGACGCATGGTGTTGGTCTCGGTCGCACAAGCCCTATAAGTCAGGAGTAACTTCGGTCAGATGTGGCTGCATGCCATTTAGTCAGTGACAGAGTTGCAGAGATCACAAAGATCAAGAGATTACAGGTGAATACATGAGGATATTAGCACTGTTAATAACACTAACAACACTAATAGTATTGACAGTGTCGCAATCCGCATCTGCGGCACTGTACGAGGAATACGACTGTTCGATCCACCCGGACGGCTCATTCAGCCCCGATGGGGAAAAAATCGTTTTTTCCGGATTCGATGAGAAGGGAAATGATAAACTCTTCGTAGCGAATGCAGACGGGACCGGCGCTAGTGTGCTCTTGCCGGATGTCCCGAAAAAAGAGTTCACGCCGGACTGGAGTCATGACGGGAAGCAGATCTTCTTCATATCCTTTAACATTCAGGGAAACGGGAAGATCTACGTCGTAAATGCCGACGGAACCGGTAAACGTGAACTGATGCCAGACGATTCGAAGAAGCAGTGGTACCCTGATGTGAGCCCCGATGGGACCATGATCGCCTACGTCTCGCGGCAGCCGGGAAGCAAGGAGAAGCTCTACATCGCAAACATCGACGGAACCGGTGCGCGGGAACTGATGCCAGACGATCCCGACAAGCAGTTCTCGCCCGATTTCAGCCCGGACGGGACCCGGATTGCGTATCATTCCTTCAATGCCAACGATAAACGTGACAAGATCTTCATCGTGAATGCCAACGGAACCGGAAAACGGGAACTGATGCCAGAGGTCGAGGAGAAACAGTTCTCGCCCAGTTTCAGCCCCGATGGGGAGATGATTGCATACACCTCGTTCGATGAGAATGGTCTTAACAAAGTCTACATCGTGAATGCGGACGGTACAGGCAAGACGCGGCTCACAACCGCAACAGAGGGCAGGGAGTATGACCCGCACTGGAGCCCGGACGGGACAAAGATCGTGTACAACGGAAACGTTGTGGCATCTGTGCCCGCATCAACGCTTTCGCAGCCGCAGTCAGATGAGTCCACATCCCATTCGGATGAAGATGCGCACGCCGAATCTGGCGGAGATGGCGCGTCCACTCCCGGATTCGGAGCGATTACGCTCATTGCGGCTATGCTCCTGCACGTAGTACTACGACGGAACCGATCATGAGCGAGGCATATTAGCGAAATCAAAATCCGGATCTCCTGATTCCGTAACCCGGGGTACCCCCGGACATACTGGAGAGAACCAGGATGACAACATCACCGGATGACCCCACCTGCGAAAGCGACATCGGCGGAATCGACGGCATCGATCCTGTCATGGACACTATCGAGACCGTGTACAGCCTCGTCGATATTGCGCCGACGATATCCGCTCTGATCGACTTGCCACTCCCGGGTGCGGACGGCGAGGCGATACCTGAGCTGATCGACCGCGTTTCCGGTTGCGACCACGTGATACTGATAATCGTTGACAGCCTCGGGTATCTCACGTACCTGCGGCTGCGATCCGCTGCGCAGGTCATGCGAGGCACCCTGATCCGGTGCAGGGCTGTAGCCGACCACACGACGCCTGCAATCGCATCGATCCTGACAGGGTGTTACCCGGAGACACACGGGATACTCACGACCGCCGACGTCTGCACCTCAGAGATCAAATCGATACTCGAACGCGCCGAAGAGTGCGGCGTCAGGTCAGCGGTCGCAATCGAGAGTGAGGGCGCAATCGCCATGAAGACGAAGATTGAGCTATCAGCAGGCGTTCCCGATGGACCCGACATTCTTGAGTACGATCAAAGGATCAGGGATTCTTCGATTGAACTCCTGAAGCACGAGCCGGTTCTGCTTGTGGCGCATTTCAGGGCGATAGACAGGTATGCGCATGAAGATCGGAGCTTCGAGGAGCTGGTTTACGCTGCGAAGACGATCGATGAGCACATAAAAGAGATACGCAGGAACGCTCGCGGAGATACCAGTGTTTTCGTCTGCGGCGATCATCCGATTCACGGAAGATACTCGAATCGTGACCGGGATGTGGCGCTGATCCTGCTTTCGGGTTCTGGGTGAATTTGCAGGTATCTGACGTTTTCTGTGGTTGCTAGCGGTAGCTCCCTCGCGTATGTGAAAAACGCGGGCGTATCTCTCTTAACTTTGCGTCTCTGCGACTTTGCGTTAAATCAGAAGAAACGCCAAGACGCAGAGACGCAAAGGCGCAAAGATTGAAAACCCACCTCCTTCAGCATCTTTCGAAAACCACAGAATCCATCGGAATCAGTGAATTTGTAATGGTCAGTCGGATGTGCAACAACACCCTTCGCGTCTCTCTCGCCTTTGCGTTGAATTGGAAAACAAAAAACGAGAGAGACGCAAAGACGCGATGGCGCAAAGAACAAGGTGCCGATGAGCTCTGGTTCATGCCCGATCGGTGTTCCAACACCAATGCGTTCCTCGAGAACGTGAGCCACCTCACAAGAAGACCGATTCCGGATGAACTGCGAAAGGAGAGGGGACGGCGGGATCGATGCAATGATCGATGTGCATTTCAAGATCGCACAGAAGAGGGTTGCGATCCACGAGAGACCCTGATGTCGCATCCGGCATGGCACGATTTCTGCATGAACTCGGGATTGCGCCTGTTGATCATTGCGACCGGAACCGAGAGCAAGGAGTTTGCTCTCGGATGTGCAGGCGGTCGCAAGCCAGACCGGGCATGAGATCGAGATCATCTCGGGATGCGACCCTTGCGAGCTGCATGAGGCTGTGAAGGCGGTTGGCGTCGATCTGGTGATGGGAAACTCGCAAGCGACATATATCGGAGACGACGAGGGGCTCGCCTTCGCACGAGTCGGGTTTCCGGTGTATGATCGGGTTGGCTACCAGCGAAGAGCGATCATCGGGTATGGCGGCGGGATCAATCTTGTCGATCGGATTACGAACGCGATTCCGGATCATGGAGATGCGGCGTGAACGTGTGTTGATGGTCATCGCGGATGTGCATGTTTGTACGGACCGTATGAATTTTTGAGGAACGACAGATGCCCAGCTCCGCGGCATAAAACCGCGGAGCCGGCGTTATTCCAAAATGCTTATTATCAATCTATCACAACATCAAGTTGATATGGCATCCTACTATTATGGCTCAGGGCCTACGTGGGCAGGATATCTTCAAGCGGATTCGTTTGTGAGAGACATCACAGGACAAATCAAAAAAAGCGGTGAAGCAACCAGACATGAGATTTCAGCACAGACCAGAGAAGTAGTTGCAAGCAATGAACGACTTACTCAAGAATTTGGTCGGCGAGTTGAGCGACAAACAATCGAAAAAGAGCGAGAACAACAGGCTATGGAACTGCAGAGGAAACAACAACGTTCCCAAGAAGAACGAAAGCACAATAGACTCTGTTCAGTATGCGGCGCAAAGCTAAGCTTCTGGGATAAACTGCGTGGAAGAACAACCTGTCCAGATCATTTATAGCCAACCAACCCCTTTAAACCTCCACAATTTACATCCCGTATTCCAGAAACTGAACTATCAGACACAGCAGAGGTCTTGATCATGCATGTTAAAAAAACCATAACCCTCCCGAAAGAACTGGAGATCGAGGTGGAAGACCATCTCATAGGCACATATTACTCAAATCTCTCGGACGCCATAAGAGATGGGCTCAGAAAGATTCTCGCGGAGTACAGACGAAAAAATGAGGTTGAGATTGCTGCAACGCTCTACAAAGAGGGAAAGATAACGCTGCGTGAAGCTGCTGCCATAATGAACGTCCCTGTGCGAAAAACTCTTGAGGAGCTTGGTGAGAGGGGCGCGTATCTGAGATACGGAATGGAAGAACTCGAAGAGGATCTTGGATGATCACTGTAAGCGATTCCACCCCGCTCATCCACTTTGGAACGATCAAGCAGCTTGATCTTCTCCGATCCATGTACGGTCAGATCGTAATCACAGAAGCGGTGCATAGGGAAGTGGTAACAGAAGGAATCGCTCTTGGTAAGGCGGATGCCTTCCTTGTGGAAAAGGCGATTGACGATTGGATAGAGGTTATAAATCCAGAGGGTTACGCGGGTGAAATTTGCAGCCGGTATGGGATACACATCGGTGAGGCGGAATCGATCTTGCTTGCACGAGAACTGGATGCCGATCTGCTCTTGATAAACGAGAGAGATGGACGACGGGCTGCAAAGAACGCCGGAGTTAATGTGAAAGGGACGATTGGCGTGATTTCAGACTGCATCAAAAGACGTATCTTGACGGTAGGGGCGGCGGTCGAGATATTGATTATTTTTAGAGATAACCCATCAGAGTTCTGGATCGATCCTAAAATTATTGATATGGCAATTAAAAGAATAAAAAGCCCATCCAAAGAGTCTAATGATGTGGCAACGTTGTAAGCAGATTCCTTTGCAATCGAGACCAGTTGGATAGCAACTCCTATATACCAGACAGACGAAGAATCCGCCATGGTAATGAGAACGATTGAGATCAAGGAGATCAAATACGAAGTGGACAAAGAGCGAAGAGGGGGCGTAATATCCCGATTGAAGGAATTATACAGGGACCAACTCGACATATTCACAGAAGGCGATTTTGTTGGTGTCCGGGGCGATCTGCATAACTATAAAAGACGAAATAGAATATTATGGATAATGAGTGGTGGCAAACATGGGAAGGATTTACCGACCGGTTGAGGTTGAATATGGCAATAGAAAAGCCACAACTGTCGCAATCATAGATACTGGTGCTGATGAAACTGTGATTAGCGAACGGTTGGCAGGTAAAGTTAATTCCGACTTATACGGTGTTTTCAAGGCGATCTGTGCTTCAGATACCATATTGGAAGGAAAGTATGCTGATGTGCGGATCAGGGAACTGTGGAGCGGGGTTGAGATCATAATGACTGTTGGCGTTTCCGATAAGCCGTTTGGGACGGATGACATCGATGATGAGGGCGTTGAAGCGATATTGGGGGTTGATTTCTTGCAAGAAACCGAAATGTCTCTTGATTTTGGCTATTGACACATCGAATGATTATGTAAGCGATTCCACCCCGCTCATCCATTTTGGAACGATCAAGCGCCCCCACCTTCTTCGATCCTGAGATTATTGACATAGCAATTGAAAGAAGAACAAAAATCCTCCTGTTGGCGATTATGTTGTGTGGACATCGGTCGCTCTTGTGTTCATGGTCAGATCGACCATTACAGAATTCGAATGAATTTGGGTGGGTTTTGAGTGAGGAGAGTAAGCCCCCTTCTGTTCATAGCAGCATTCGACTGAGCGCCATTTTGGAGGGCGCGACCGGACGTTCGCTTTCACGCAAAAAAATTTTCGCGCAAATGCCCTCGCCTTGGCTTGCACCCACGGGGATTAGACCGTTCCATCCACGATATGCGACCTCATCCTTCCGGAATCATAGCATTATACACATCATGGTATCGTTTCTGTGTCAGAGCCAGAACTCTCGCCCTCATGCCATTTCGGCATCCGTGTGTCCGGTGGTGGAGGGACTTTCCTCACGACTGATTCGTCGCGGCGGCTGCTCTTCCTCTCTCAAGGGATGACTTCTGGTTGTGGTGGTATTATATCTTTCCACGAGATTACGACGTCCCGTATCGCCAGCATCGCTCGCACCACCCGCACCACCGGCACCACAGGTTTATCAGTCATAAGTATGCATCTATTGAGTCATGGAGTGCTCGTTGCGGTTTCTCGGCGGATGCGGTGAGGTCGGCAGATCAGCAGTCCTGATCGATGACGACATCCTGCTCGATTACGGGATAAAACCCGGCGAATCGTCGAACCACCCGGCACAGTACCCGCTGAACGGAATCAACCCGCAAACGATAATAATATCGCACGGACACCTCGATCACTGCGGACTGGTGCCAAATATCACAGACATCCGCCCCGATATCTACGCAACCCCGATCACAAGGCATCTTACTTCATTTCTGGCAAAGGATACGCTCGCAATCGCAAGACGCGCAGGTCATGTTCCGCCGTTCTATGCGCAGGACATAAACGAGTTTACGCGCTGCGCCCGCATCACCGATTACAGGGATCCGTTTGAGTGCAGCGGATACAACGCGGAACTGTACGATGCCGGACACATCCCCGGTTCCGCGTCGGTTCTCCTCGAATCTGAGAGCGGAATCAGGATATTCTACACCGGCGATGTGAACCTTGCAGATACCCGACTCCTGAACGGATCTGAGCCGCAGCCGAAGGCTGACATCATGATCGTCGAAAGCACGTACTACGGCACCGATCATGCACCGAGAAAGGAGCTGGAGCAGGAGTTTGTCGATTCGATCCGTGAAACGATAGATCGTGGCGGCAACGCAATTATCCCGTGCTTTGCAATCGGAAGGACGCAGGAAATCCTGATGATCCTGCACAAACATGGATTGCACCCCTACGTCGATGGGATGGGAGTCGATGTGTTCAAGAGGTTTGCACAGTACCCTGAGTATCTGCGCGATTCGGATGCGCTCCAGCGGGCGTTTGACAACGCCACCATAGTCAAACCGAGGGCGCGGTCGCGGGTGCTCAGAAATTCCATAATCGTTACGACCGCGGGGATGTTGAACGGAGGACCTGCGCTATACTACATCAACAGGACGCACGACGACCGGTTCAGCAAGATCCTCCTGACCGGCTATCAGGTCGAGGGTACAAACGGCTACCACGCGCTCAATCACAGGCGCATGACTGTTGGAAAACGCGTGCTGCATCTGAGGATAGCGGTTGAGCAGTACGACTTCTCCGCCCACAGCGGAGATTGCGAGCTGAAGAAGGTGGTGCGCAGGTTCTGCGACCTCGGCGGCGAGATCGTCTTCACGATGCACGGCGACCGCACTGAAGAGTTTGCGGCATGGGCACGCGAGCATGAAGTCGATGCGACTGCACCAGCGAACGGTGAGAGGTTCATGATAGAATGAGACTGGAATTGGGGGGTCGCGGATAGGTTACGACGAGAGGGGGATTTGAACCCCCGAGGTGCTGAGCACCACTGGATGTTTGCATATTTTGTGATATAGCAATCCAGCGCCATACCGGGCTTGGCGATCTCGTCAGGTTGCAGTAACAGTTGCGGGGGTTTGGGTATTAACGTTTTCTGAAGAGTTGAGGAGTCTTGCTCCGAAAATAGACATGCTGCCGAGATAACCTCGGAAAATCATGAGCAATCAACGCTTTCAAACATAATTAAGTGGAAAGGCTCAACACATCGTTAGCTACTGAGATCACACCAGCATAATTCATCTACGAGACGCTTGCAACGCGAATTACAGAAAGAGCCAGAGTGTCTCCTGCAACAATGTTAATAATAAGCGGCACCGAAGAGGGGTGTTTGAGGATCATACAATGGCACGATTTGAAGAAGCAGAGAACAGGTTGCTGCGCAAAAAGATATGCATGAAATGCAACGCAAGAAATCCGGTGAGATCGACCCGATGCAGAAAGTGTGGCTACAAATATCTGCGCATGAAGTCAAAGGAAAGCAGAGGGTAGATGAAAGTAGAGCAGTATCTCGATGATGTCATAACACGGGACGGCGCGGCGCACCTCACGTTGATCGACCCTGACGTGCAGGAGCCCTCCGTGGCATCAGATATTGCAAGGGCTGCGGAAAAAGCAGGAAGCAGCGCGATCATGGTCGGAGGCTCAGTCGGCGCATCCGGCGGCATACTCGATCTGACGCTGCATGCGATCAGGGAGGCGGCTGATCTCCCCAGAATCCTATTTCCGTCGAGTGTATGTGGACTGAGCAGATACGCAGACGCCGTATTCTTTATGAGTCTTTTGAATTCGAGGGATGTGAATTATCTCATCGGAAATCAGATGCTTGGTGCGAAAGCCGTTCTGGAATACGGAATCGAGCCGATCCCGATGGCATATCTGATTGTTGCACCCGGCGGGACCGTCGGGTGGGTCGGGGATGCGAAACTGATCCCGAGAGAAAAGCCGGAACTCGCGGTTGCGTACTCGCTTGCAGGGAGGTATCTCGGCATGAGATATACATATCTGGAAGCAGGCTCGGGCGCAGCCGATCCGGTGCCGCCTGAGATGATCCGCGCAGTCAAGTCGGCAGGCTGCAAGACCCTCGTCGTCGGAGGCGGAATACGCGATGAAAAGACTGCGCGAGCCGCGGTCGTTGCAGGCGCAGACATCATCGTGACCGGCACAGCCATTGAAGAGGCATCAGAAGTAGAGAGAACGATTGCCGGATTCGTAGACGCAATAACACAGTAACAACAGCAACAGAAGTAAAAGGTGATAACATGACTACTGAGATACCAGCACAGGTACAGCACCAACTCGCACAGCTCCAGCAGGTACAGCAGCAGGCGCAGGCACTCGCGACCCAGAAGGCGCAGGTGACCTCGTCGTTAAACGAGATCGAGATGGCGCTCGGCGAACTTGAGAAACTCGATAGTGACGCCGTAATCTACAAGAATGTCGGACAACTCCTGATAAAAGGTGAACGCGATTCCATAGAGGTGGAACTCAAAGAGAAGAAGGAAACGATGGAACTTCGGGCAAAAACGCTTGAGCGACAGGAAGAACGGATCCGGAAACGCTTCCAGCAGTTGCAGGAACAGTTGCAGAGCGCAATCGGCGGCGCTGGTGACAGCGAGGTGGCTTGACGACGTTGCGACGTGACGTGGTGATTGACGACTGGCGACCGGGTGATCCTGATGATCTGACGCGTTGTACGCGTCGCATCCGAAGGATCATCTTAATTAGGCATCTGTTACAATACACTGCATATATGAGTCCGAAGATCATGATTGTTGACGATGAGCCGGACAATGTTCATCTTGTTGCGACGGTTCTCGAGAACGAGGGGTATGAGATCATATCTGCCTACAGCGGCAGGAGCGCGCTGGATATGCTTGAAAGTGAGGATGCGTTGCCAGATCTCATTCTGCTGGACATCATGATGCCGGAACTCGATGGCTGGGGCGTGTATCGATCGATCCGTGGGAACAAGGAGACAAAAGATATTCCTGTGGTGATGCTCACTGCAAAATCGCAATCGATCGACAAGATGATCGGTCTGCATGTCATCGGCGCTGACGGATATATCACCAAACCGTTCGGCTACAGGGAACTGGTCGATGGCGTGAAGAAGCATCTGGACGGATGAGAGGTAGGGAGTGTCCCGTTCGCCCCATCAGATCGCCAATTCTTGTTTTGTTTGTACGTAGGAGCGGTTGGAGTGAGAGATTGTGCAGATTTGTTAAACATTGGCATCTCTCGTTCATTTGTGTCCATCTGCGGTTAATAGAACTGAAGAGAAGTTATAGTAACCAGAAGCCGCAAACGCTATACCATTGCAGACGATATCAGGGCGATTCCGATGGATGAAATAACGACTATTTATGAACGTCTGGGCGAACGCGTCACGTTCAGCGATTTCAAGGCGAAGGTCGAGGAGAAGGTCGCGATGATGGGCGGGCTATGCGATGAAGAGACCGCAGCTCTGCTCGTTGCGCAGGAACTTGGCGCGGGCGAACCGATCATAAAAATAAAGGATATGACGCCTGATGGTCGCAGCGTCTGCTTCACGTGTAAGGTGGTCTCCATATCCGACCCGCGCGAGTTTTCACGCAGCGACGGCTCAGCCGGTAGGGTTGCAAATATCACAGTCGGGGATGAGACCGGAACGGTGCGGGTCTCGCTCTGGGACGAACTCGCAGCCGCGGTCGGCGAACTTGAGGTGGGGCAGCACCTGCAGGTCAGCGGGTATGCGAAAGAAGGCTACGCCGGCGGAATCGAGGTCTCAATCGGCAGAACCGGAAACATCGAGCCGATCGAACCCGCTCGCGAGATCGCAATTGAGGTGAAACAGCAGGCAATCGCAGACCTCTGCTCCGGCATGTTCGATGTGAACGTGATCGGGCGGGTGCTGCAGATCGGCGATGTTCGCACCTTCACGCGCAAGCGCGGGTCAGAGTCCGGTGGTGGTAGTGGTAGTGGAAGGGGGGGCGGAGAGGGGCGCGTTGGTAACATCACGATCGGGGATGCGACCGGCAAGGTTAGGATGACGCTCTGGGATGAGAAGACGAAGATTATGGATGATTTAAATATCGGTGACTGTATAGAAATCACGTGCGGCTACACACGCGAGAACTACTACGACGGCAGAACCGAGCTACAGGTCGGAGATCAGGGAGATGTCAAAAAAAGCGACACAGACGTGAGCTACACCGAAGAGATAACCCCGCTCGCCGATATCGGTCTCGACGAGGTCTGCACGGTCGTCGGATACGTGACCGGACTTGAGGAGACGAGGGAGATCACGCGCAGCGATGGAAACATATCCAGAGTGACAAACATCCACATCTCGGACGAAACCGGAAACACCCGGGTCAGGGCTGCGCTATGGGGTGAACATGCCGATACGCACCTCGATATCGGAGACAAGGTCCAGATGACCGACTGTCTCGTGAAATCGGGATGGGGTGATGCGGTTGAACTGAGTGTCGGCTGGAAGAGTTCTGTGCGTGTGATACGGGACTGAAGAACGCGAGAATATGAGAATATGATAATGCACAAGAATCTGGTAATCTCCAAATCTCCAGTTGAAATGAAGGGGTTCATTCTGTGGGACTTATACTTTTCAGTGTTTTCTTGCTAACATATCTGCCACCATCTGCGTTGATCCGCGATCCATCATCGCCCCTGCCAGAATGAAGAGCAAAACGCCCGCAGAACGAAAGACCGGGAATGTTGCTTGCGGATGGGGCGGTGGCATCAGAACGCTTCTCGGCGATCCCAGAAAAGCGATCAGACGACTTTCGCTGCCGATGATCGTTGCCATGTCAGCACAGATGATCTACAATCTTGTTGACGCAATCTGGGTCTCCGGTCTTGGCGCAGACGCTCTCGCTGCAATCGGCTTTGCATCTCCTTTCTTCTTTGCTGCGATCGCACTCTCAAACGGCATGGGCGTGGGCGGCGGGTCTGAACATTGTGCTGGATCCCATCTTCATCTACACCTTTGATATGGGAATCGCGGGTGCTGCGTATGCTACAATCGTGTCACTGGGAATCACGTCAGAGGTCATGCTGAACTGGCTCCTCTTTAAGAGGGATACGTACCTCACATTCAAATTTAAGGGTTTCAGGTTCGATAGAGCGATTACGAGGGACATCTTCGGAGTTGGCGTGCCCGCTTCTGTGATGCAGCTCTCAATGTCGCTCACAATCCTCGCACTGAACGCCATAATCGTTGCAGCGGGCGGTACCGACGGGGTTGCGATATATACCACGGGGTGGCGGGTGGCATCGATGGCAATTCTTCCGCCGATCGGCATCGCACCAGCCGTTGTC
>JAGGRW010000216.1 GCA_021159385.1 Methanosarcinales archaeon | reverse complement strand
GGCAGCGGTGGCAGCGGCGACGGCACATACCCACCCGGCTGGTACGAGACTCCGACCCCGGTTCCGACCACAACAGCAACAGCAGAGGCTACGGAACCAGAGCTGTCCGACGAATCGGAGACGACCGATGAATCCACAACAGGCGCTGCAGAAGAGGCTGTGACAACAGGAACGGATGGAGAAGAGACTCCGACAACGGAGTTGAAGGCGAAAGGTATCCCCGGGTTCAGTGCGTTTCTCGTGATCGCTGGTCTGCTTGCAGCCATGTATCTGGTGCTGCGGCGAAGAGATTAGGGAACAGACGGTAGATTAACACGAATGAAGGGAGAATCTCCCTTCACCATTCTTCTTTTTTTGGATTCGTTTTTGCGCTTCTGATTAGAGAGCGATCACCAACTCCAATAAGTTGACACCCCCTCGAAGCAGTACTGGCGCTCTAATATCTCGAGTGGCACCACCCCTGAGCCCTATCAGATTAACCATCTATTCAGGCACCCGGGTATCGGTTTTGCAGAGTTCTTCCGTCAGTTGAAAGTTCAACCGACCGGAAGAATTGACAGTCCTAAAGAATCGCTGCCGCAACACATATAAGTCAGACACACCACAATCGTTGGAGGCATACCAATGAGGCTACTGGCAATTTCAGACCCGCACGGCGATTACACACAGATACCCGCCCTCGTGCGCGAGGCAGAGGGAACGGGCAAGATCGATTGTGTGCTGATCGCGGGCGACATCACAAATTTCGGACCCGATGAACTGGCTTACGAACTGCTCGGTCTGCTCGAACCACTCGACTGTCCGGTTCTTGCGATTCCGGGAAACTGCGACAACCGAAGCATCCTTGCGACACTTGACGAATCGAGAGCGATCAACATGGATGGTGCGGTACACACCGTTCGGGGTGTTACATTTATCGGCATCGGCGGATCGAATCCAACGCCGTTTGATACAGCTTTCGAGCGATCAGAGGACGAGCTGGGTGCGATGCTGGACGATCTCCTGAGCCGGATAGACCCGGGCAGAGGGTGGGTCGTGCTCCTGTCGCACGCGCCCCCGAAGAACACGCTCGACCGGATACCTGGAGGGAATGCAGGAAGCGAGGCGCTTGCACGCGCAATAGGCAAAGTCGATCTGGTCGTCTGCGGACACATCCACGAGGACCAGGGTGAGATCGCCGAACGCGGCACGCAGATCGTTAATGTCGGGCAGAGCAGTCAGGGGAAGAGCGCAATCATCACAATCGACGAGGAGATCTCCGTGCAGTTCAATAACGTCTGATGTATTCTTGCTGATCCGGAATCGTGCATCGGATTGAAATGATGCGGATGCAAATTGGATGTTTGAGACCATGAACTTTGAAGAACTGCGCGACATTGCAAGAGAGCAGAAATCGAAGTCACGCCTGACAAAACTTGATTCTGACTTCTACGAGAGCGCACGCACCTATCTTGACATGTTGCGCCGGGAGCAGGAGACTGCGTCCGGCAGGGAACTCCAGTTCCTCTCCGACGAGATCAAAGCAGCGGCAGACCGGCTCCAGCACATCTTCAACCACAGGGTCAGGAAGATCCTCGATCTCGCATCGCTCAACCTGACCGGGGAACTCGGCGACACGAGGCAGCATACCGATATGATGACGCCGATTGAGCGCGAGATCTACCATTCGGTTCTCGATGCCATGAGGAATGGGTGGTCTGTGGTCGAGGGGATGATTGCAGGCGAGCCGGTTCCACAGGCTGCCGCAGCCAGAACCGCCACTAAAATCGCCACCGAAGTTACCCCTGAAGTTGTCCCCACAGTTACCCCCGAAGTCGCTACCGAAACCAGTGCCGGACAACCCGCTGCCAGAGAGACCGATGCTGCCGGGAACATTTTAGAAGAGACCGAAGCAGCGACTGGGGCAGCGACAGGAACGAAGGACGATTCCGGTGCATTGAGCGATTACACGGTCGTCTATGTGCTGAAGGACATACCCACCTTCGTTGGTGCGGACGGTAACCATTACACACTTGCAAGAAATGACGTGGTGACGCTGCCCAACCTCAATTCGCGGGTGCTCTGCAAGCGCAGGGCGGTCTCACCGATTGCGATAACATGACGCCGATTTCGTGACGCAAGCTCATCCCACACCCACACTGACGACGTACTCGACTACGACCAGTTTATTGAACGGTATGGGGTTGCTCTCGCCAGTCGAATCTTCGGTTGAATTGTTGTGAAAGCTCGTATCAAACTCCTTCTCCAGAAATCGCCTCCACGCGCCCGCGTACTCGCTATCGATCTTAATCTCCATCTCACCGTTCTCATACACCGATGGAGTGTCAAAGACGCTCTCATTGAACCGCGGATTGTTGATCGTGACCTCAGCAATACCGCCTCCGAGCGCAGAGAACGAATCATTGATCTTGATCAGTGACATCATGATCCCCCCGTTCTGACCTGTGGAGCTGAAGATCCTCGGCTCCGATACCATGACCGAACCTGTCGGATACTTCGTTAAGACTGCGCCGCTTTCGCACGCGACTGACCCAGCTCTGCCGCTGAACTCGATGTTCCCCATCTTGATTGTGTCATTGAATCGCTCGTTTCCGTTCTCGAATATCCTGAGCGAGATTTTGCACGCATCGGGATCCGACATCAGTGTACCCTCCTCTGCAGTCCCCAGCTTCGTCGTCCTGACCGGGGACTGATCGAGCGCCACCTTCAAGAGATCAGTGCGCAGAATCAGAAATCCCTGTTCGACGCTCTTGAACTGGGTCATGTCCTTTGACGATTGCAGCGCAGGAATGCCGGCTGCGTAGATCAGTCCGATCGCGCAGACGACGATTCCGAATACGAGCGCGTACCCGATCGCCTCCGACGCCGCACTCTCCGACCCCATCATCGTCTTCGCTGAACCGTGCGTGTGCCTGACGTTTCTACTTGATTCTCTCCGAAAAAGATCGCTATTCATGTTTTATTCCCCTGATCATGTACTGACAAAAGTTAATCGTTGATCGCCACTTGTGCTGTACGTCTCCCCGTTGATCGGAATGGATGCGCCGATGCCGTTTATGGTGTACGAGACATTGATCTTCAGGTCTTCTGACTCGATTATCACTCTCTGGTCTGTGGTGTTGTTGGTAGACATCCGAACAGTGTATGCGTGCCCGCCGATCGTTGACGGCATCGTAAGCGACGTGTTCAGTGCGCCGCTCGCGGGAACGATCAGATAGAACATCGTCAGCTTGGTTCCGATGTCGTTTCCGATGTCGTTGAACTGCTGGGTCGCAGCAATGTTTGTGGGGCGGTCAAGGAGCATCGTTCCTGCGACCGCAGTAACCGCCAGAAAGAAGACGATCGCAACGCACGAGATCATGATGTAGTCAAGCGAGACCGTTACCGCACGGTTGTCCCTGCCGATCGTGTTACAACGCCCTTGTGTGCCCTGATTGCGCCCTACCCCTGATTTCATATCTCGCTCCGCAGATGTTCACGGTACTGGGTGACGCCGTCGTCGAATGTGATTGTAACGTTCAGCGTGGTGATGTTCATTATTCCGGTGTCGTTCATCGTCGTGTTGACCGTTGTCGTCACCAGCTGCCCGTGATATGCGTACAACTGGGAGATGAAGAGTCCGAAGTTCGCCATCGTAGTATTGATCGTATCGGTATCGTCCTCGTCGTCGGTCGTATTCACCTGCATGATGATGGCGTTCACCTCTGTATAGGTCTCGTCGTAGAGTTCGCGGAGTCTGTACATCGGAAAGTCGATTTCAGCCTGCGATGACTGGTGTCCTGACATGAAGGACATGTTGAGGAGGACGATCAGGATTGCAAGGGCTATACTTATCGTAAACCCGGAGATTATGATCCACTGTGCATGCTCGTCCCGTATCATCTGTACCACATCTCCAGTCTGACCTCGACCATGTTCACTATCGGGATATTCGGCGCCATGCCAGCGTCAGGCACCCGTTTCTCTGCCTCAGTCGCATCCACAACGTCCGTTTCGTGGATGGTTACGAGTCTCGTCACTGTCACGGTATCGGACGGTGGTACGTTGTGCGTTATTACCCGTGTCTGCGCGACCTCGGTCTTGTCTCCGCGGATGTAGTAGTAGATCCGAAGTCTGGAAAGTGTGATGTTCCCTTTTGAGTCGGAATGGACCGTGATCGGGATTGTGTAATCGGTTGTGGCATTCGGATCGAGGCATCTGTTCAGGGCATCCGAGAAGTCGTCTGTCGTCTGTGTGCCGCGGTACTCGTGCCCGTAGAGCCGGATCATCCACGTGTTATCAGTGTCCAGACTCGTCCGGTTCGACTGATTGACATAGTAGTCTGTCGTGTTATCGGTCGAGTTGTCGTAGTACCACTTGGCGCACCCTGATGTCACATTGATGCGCACAATGTTGTCGTTTCTCTGCCAGAGATCCTGTGACGTTGTGATATTCCACCACATTGTGGTGTCGTTCGTGTAACCTGACCGTGCATACACGTCATTGACATACAGATCAAAGCTCGAATTGTTTCCGCCGGCATAAATCGAGAGTGTGACAGGTCCATCGGCATCCCCGCCGATGTCAAACACCTTCGTGATCGAGCTGTTGTTGCAGAGTATCTGATACTTCGCCGAAGTGTCGTCGTGATTGATCTTTGTGATGTTGTACTCCCACACAATCGAGTTGTTGATCGCTATGTAGGGCAGCGTCGGATAACTCCCGTAGTAGTTCGTACTGACCGATTCATTAACATACCATATCCCTCTGTCGTTTTCCCATGCGATGTGCGGCTTTCCTGACGGATCCAGATCGATCGTTGGATTCGTACCGTCCTCGGTTATCACGACCGGGGCTCCCCATCCGCTGCCGGTATTGCTGGAGTGGTAGACCCCGCCCAGCTGCTCCCATACGATGTGTGTGTGATTGTTCGAGTCAACCGCAATCTCCGGATCGGTCTGCGCAACCTCATCATCGCCAACCCGTTCCGGAGCCCCCCATGCTGTGCGGTTGTATAGGGAGTAGTAGATGTGTGCGTTTGCACCGGTTCCATGCACTCCGGCAGCAAAGACCCAGCCCGAATCGTTTACAGCGATCGTGGGCGATGACTGCTGGGCGGCACTACTTATCTGCATCGCGGGTGACCATGCCGTGCGGTTATATTCAGAATAATATATTTTATTATCCTCCACCCACGCTATGAACACCCAGCCGGAATCGTTCACAGCAAGCGATGGGCTGTTCTGCGTGTGACCGGAAGAGTTCACAGGTACAGCAGGAGACCATGCCGTGCGGTTGTATTCGGAATAGTATATTTTATTATCCTCCACCCACGCGATGAAGACCCAGCCGGAATCATTCACACCAAGCGATGGCTCGGTCTGAGTCTGAGTGTCAGAAGAAGTATTTACCTCACCCCCTATCCCGTTTTCGATATGGAATATGCGGGCGTGTGCACCATTTCCTTGTTCACATCCAACGAATGTGCATGAATTGTTCACACCGAGCGTGGACGCTTGCTGCCGTTCGTCGGATGAATCATTCACAGGAGACGCGGCAGACCATGCCGTTCCATCATGTATCGCCGAATAGATTCGCTGGTTGCCGCCAGACCCCTGTGTCCATGTGAGCACAGCGGTTCCGGTAGCGTTTACTGCTATGCACGGATCGTGCTGGTGCTTCGTCGACGTGTTCACACGTTCGGCTATGACGCACTCACTGTCCTCGACCGCACCCCCGCATACAGTCATCTTCGCGATGTAGACCTCGGTCGTGTTTCTCGGGAGGATGATGCTCAGGGTTTTGTTTCCACCCTCGCTCTCGTCAAACGTCGATGTGTTCGAATACATGCCGTCCGAGAACGTGTACACGTGCCCCTTCGTGAGCGTGTTCAGATAGGCGAAGACCACGTTGTACTCGATGAAATCGGGAAGCAGCGTGTAGAGGTTCTCCTCCAGTGAGGCGGTCGCCCTGACATGGAGGTTCGTGACATTGATTGCGCCTGACGAATCCGAGTGGAGCCGGAATGGGACTGCCCAGCCGGTCTCGTTGGTCGATTCGTCGATCCACTGATATGATGAGATGTTTCCTGTATCGCTGAGGTTGCCATGAAGCGGATGCGCATCCATCCAGTTGTTGATCGCGTCAGTGAAGTCAGAAGTGGTTTCGGTCGTCTTGAACGGCTGGATGATCGGGAGGGTCACGCGGATCATTTTGGCTTTGCCAGCGCTACTGTCAAGTCCGAGCTCCAACGTGCCGGATGTGACATTGATCGTGATGTTGTTATCTCCGATCCTCCATTCGGTGATGTCTCCGGGAAGTGTGATGTTGGTCCAGTTCCCGCCTGAGTCGGTAGGAAGACTGGTGGCATTGACCTCGACCCCATTCACCGAGACACTGACATTAGTTAGAAGACTGGTCTTGGCATACACAGAAAGTGTGGCATCGGTCGTGATCTCCCTGTAGATCGCGAGTGTCTTATTGGTGGAATTGCCAGCATGAATCGGCGTTGTCCAGCTGGTAGTGTGGTTACCGTTATCCGTCTTTATCACGGTCGTATACTCCCAGACCTTCGTCCCGTTTCCGTTGGCAAGATCGGTCCCATTTCCGACAGCAAGCCACGGCGTCTCAGGGAATCTCGGCGTGTACACGTACACTTTGCCGGCATCTGAATCGGCATCAGGCGCGCCGACTGCGATGTCCGGAATGCCGTCATCATCCACGTCACCGATCTCCGAAACGACGCTCCCGAATCCTGAGCCGCTCGCGCCCGATAGTTCGATCTGACCGATGCCGAGATCAACGTCATAGAAGACGGACGCGTTCGTGCTGTTGGGTATCCCAACGACGACGCCTGCATATCCGTCGGAATCGACATCACCAGATGATGAGACCGATCTTCCGAAGCCCGAGTTCGATGTGCCTGTGAGGTTGATGTCGGAGGTGTTGTCCGGCGGATTACCAGAGTCGCCGCCGTAGAAGATGTGTGCGGTATCGTTGCCCGGTGCGCCCACGATCAGGTCGTCTGCGCCGTCCTTGTTCACGTCGCCGGCTCTGGCAACGGATGTGCCGAACCCGGTTCCGCCGATTAGCGGCAGGTCCACGTCATCGATCGAATTGAGGAGAAACGGCGATGATGTCGGCAATGATTCACCAAAGTATATATATGTGCTTGAGTTGTTGTTTGCGCCAACAGCGATATCCTGCGTACCAGCCCCACTGATATCAAGACACGCCACCGAGACGCCGAAGAAATCACTTGCATGGTAAGGGTTGTACAGTGCACCATCCTCAGTCGTCAGAATTGTACTCAATGAACCGTTGCCATAATACACAAACACTTTTCCTGCATTCGATTCTGTTTTCCACACACCGGGCGCTCCAGCGAGTACATCATCAAAGCCATCGCCATTGACATCGCCACACGCGAGCGAGTAGCCAAACCAATCATCGTCGTTGCCCATGTCAACGGCGGGGTCAGTCATCGTAACGTTCGGAGCGCTCATCGAGGTACCCCCGTAATAGATGTATGCCGCACCGGCATCGGTCTGATTACTGTCGTTCATGTATGCGCCAACGACAACATCACTGACATTGTCACCATTCACATCCCCGCACGCCACAGCCCAGCCAAAGCGGTCGCCTGATGCACCCGGATTTACGATCGTGACATTCGGTCCATCATCCGTCCACGCAGAGATGCCGCTCTCGTTGCCGTAGTAGACATACACCGCGCCATGTCCCGAACTGTTCCCGCAGGCGCCAACAACCATGTCGGAGACATTATCGTCATTCACGTCGCCGTGTGCGATCGCGCATCCGAAATGATCAGGGAATGATGTATTCGATGGCTCCAGCTCCAGCGGCATACTGTCGGTGATGCACGAATCGTCCAGCCTCGGCATTCCTGTTAGCGTGACATAAGCGTGGCTGACTCTGGTGTTGTTCGGGATGTACGCGTAGAAGGTGTGGTTCCCGCTACAATATCTAAATTTATATACTGTGTATGGTACATAGTGTGTCCCATTATATATGCGGAACTCCTCAGTCTCCCAGTTCGTCGCCCCCTCCGCGCCATTCATCCACCCAACGACCGAATTCTTGAGCGAACTCGTGTAATGACTCTTCTCATCCTCCGGCGGTATCTGTGCGTCCAGTATAGCGAGCGCATCCCGCCCGTACGTCTTGAGTTGCGCATCGATATGGAGTTCGGTCTGTGGGACGGAGAGAGTCACTGCCGTTACCGCGAGATATACGGTTCCGACCATGAGGAGGGCTGCGGCGAAGCCCTCGAGCGTCTGGAGTTGCGCACGCTCATCGCATATCAACTCCTTTGCGCCTTTGCGCCTTTGCGCCTTTGCGTTCCTCCGATTTAACGCAGAGACGCAGAGACGCAGAGACGCAGAGAGACTCCCGCGTTTTTCCGAGTATGCGAGGAAGCGACCGTTAGCGACCACAGAGAAGATCAGAACCAGAAAAAAATCGGTTACCATATACACACCACCAGCTTTGCAGACGGCATCAAAACATCCCCTACACAGTCGCCCCAGTCCGACCGGTTGACCCACATATAGGATACGTTGCACCACGAGACATTGATATCGATCATATTGTTCGTATCATTGAGGCTGTCGATCATGGTTCGGTTGAATATGTGCCAGCCCCCGACGAAGAGACCGCTCTTGTTGATGCTGAGATTCGTACAGTTGTTCGGAACCACATTCAGCCTGGCGTTTGCGGTCATATTCTCGTCGGTAAAGTCGGATGAGTTGACAGAGACCATAAACGAGTTCAGTTTCGGCAGCGTAAGTGTGCGGTTCGATGTGTTTGTTGTGGCGTTGGCTTGCAGGTCTCCGATTCCGCAAGCACCCTCGACCGCAACGAGACGCTCCACCTTCTCAACTTCCACTGCTTCGGGAATCCGCTCACCGATGCAGAGAACCGGGCAGGTGTTATTCGGAATGAACATAGGCTCTGCGGTCGTCCCGTTCAGATACTGGAGCGAGATGTTGTACGAGTAGCTCCGGATGATGTCAAGACCGAGGAGGTATCTGATCCAGTCATGCACCGCGTAATCCTTGCCACCGTGAGTGGCGGTGCCTCCGGAGTGGTATATCAAATTCAGTCGTTTTATTTTGTCTTCGCTCAAAATGCAGACCTTTCCACGATTCATTAGCTCAGAAAAGTCGTTCAGGTTGTGTTTGTTTGCAGAGAGTCCAATTCGGCAGGTGTCGTTCAGCTTAACCGCCGTCGCATTCTCCCAGTCGGGACCGCTGCCGGTTGTGCCATTCCACCACCCGGTATCCTCGGCAAGAATCATGCATGTCCGGTACGCGACCGGCTGGAGGTCTGTACTCTCTGTCTGGAATGGTGCGAAGATCGTCGGGACCTGCACGACGAGATACGTGAACGTGATCAGGAATATGGAGATTCCGGTCAGAAAGTCGAGACTACTCTGTCCACTACTATCCGAATGCATACTCCTGACCACGCGTCTCCCCGACATCGTGAAGTATACTATGGCTGCGAGATTCTTAAAGGTTGTGCCAACCATTATAAAGAATGCGCCCACCGTTATCAGTAATGACGCGGGCTAATTTCAATACTAAAGATCGGGTCGCAGCAATCGCGGCTGCCCTGATACTGACCCTCATTCTCTCGACGTCATGGATAACTCGCCTTGTAACTGATTACTGGTGGTTTGACGCGATCGGGTGTTCCCAGATCTTCACAATCAGCCTGAAGGCAAAGCTGCTCGTCTTTCTCGCCTCGGCATCGGTCTTTCTCGCATTCGCGCTGATCAACCTCCGGATCTCGGGAAGTAGCGGGTCAAAGATTTCGTTTGGGTGGAAGTTCGGACTTGTTCTGGCATTATCCCTCTTTGTTGGGCTTGTAAACTATCAGAACTGGTTTGTTCTTCTCAAATACCTGAATCAGACGCCGTTTGGCCTGCAGGACCCGGTATTTCTGAAGGACGTTTCGTTCTACGTCTTCTCACTCCCACTCTTTCTCGCAATCAAGAACTTCCTGATCTTCTGTGTGGTGGCGACGACTGTCCTTGTTGTAATCGACTACATGCAGTCGTTCATCGTAAGCTTCTTCAAGCAGCCGCAGGTGCTCGCACCGGGCGGGACAGAGTACGAGATCAACGTAGGAGGCGTGCTCTCGAACCTGAAGGAGAAGTCACTTGCGCACATCGCAGTTCTCGGGTCGCTCTTCTTTTCGCTTCTTGCGGTGGGCCACTATCTCAGAGGGTTCTCGATCATGTACTCCGAAGCGGGGATCGTGGTTGGGGCTGGCTACACCGATGTTATGGTGTATCTCCCGATAATCAAGATTCTCATGGTTCTTGCGGCAGCAATCTCTGTGTTGTGCCTCATCTGGGCGTTTGCGATCTCAAGGAAGAAGAATCTCAGGGAAAGAAACATCATGAGAAATGCTATCATCCTCTACCTGCTTATCGCCTTAATCGTCCCGGCTGTGGTTCCTGCGATGGTCCAGGCGTTCAAGGTCTCGCCAAACGAGATGAATCTGGAAAAGCCGTACATCGAGAACAATATCAGGTTTACAAAGATCGCTTACGGACTCTCTGACGTGGAAGAGAAGGATTTCGATGTCGGGATGAATTTAACTCCTGAGCTCATAGCAAATTCATCCGAGACGATAGACAACGTGAGGATTCTGGATTGGCGACCGCTCACGCAGACGTACAGGCAGACGCAGGAGATGCGACTGTACTACGACCTTTCAGGGATTGACATCGACCGCTACGAGATCAACGGGAAGTACACCGAGGTGATGATCGCTCCGAGGGAGATTGCTCAGGCACGGATAACAGAGAACGCAAAGACGTGGATAAATCTCCATCTCGTCTACACACACGGGTTTGGCGTCGTGATGAGCCCTGTGAACCAAGTTACAAGGGAAGGGATGCCAAACTACCTGATAAAAGACATTCCTCCGGTCTACACAGGAGGTGCAGAGGGCGAGGAGAATCTGCGAATCGATGTGCCGCAGGTGTACTATGGCGAGCAGGATAACGATTTTGTGATTGTGAACACCGAAACAGCTGAGTTTGACTATCCGAAGGGCGACACCAACGAGTACACCCACTACGACGGACGCGGCGGGGTGCGGATGGATACGTTTGCAAAGAAGCTCGCAATGGCAGTGCGATTCTCTGACATCAAGATTCTGCTCTCATCGGACATAACGCAGGAGAGCCGGATCATGTTTACGCGGAATGTTCTGGAGCGGGTCAGAACGATCACCCCGTTCCTTCTGCTCGACCGGGACCCGTATCTCGTCATAAGCGAGGGGAGATTGTTCTGGATTCAGGACGCATACACGATATCCGATCGATTCCCGTACTCAGAGAAGATAGGTATGACTGGTTCCCTAAATTACCTGCGGAATTCCGTTAAGATCGTCGTTGACGCCTACAACGGGGACGTGAAGTACTATATCGTGGATACCGATGCCGCTGCCACCGATCCGATCATCGCCACGTACGCGAAGATCTTTCCCGACCACTTCAAATCATACCACCAGATGCCTGACAGCCTGAAAAAACACGTACGATACCCGGAATACCTCTTCAGCGTCCAGTCGGCGATCTACACCACATATCACATGACTGACGCAACCGTCTTTTACAACAAGGAGGATGCGTGGCAGATTCCAAACGAGGTGTACGGAACCGGTCAACGGATGCAGGTAGAACCGTACTACATAATAATAAAGCTTCCCGGAGAAGAACGTGAGGAATTTGTGATGATGAGTTCTTTTACGCCAATAAAGAAGGATAACATGGTCGCATGGCTCGCTGCTCGTTCGGACGGGGACAATTATGGAAAACTGTTGCTCTACAAGTTCCCGAAGGAAAAACTGGTCTACGGTCCGCTCCAGATCGAGGCGAAGTTCGATCAGGACTCGGAGATTTCGCAGCAACTCACGCTCTGGTCGCAGCAGGGCTCCAGTGTGACGAGAGGCAACCTGCTGGTGATTCCGCTAGCGGACTCGATCCTCTACATCGAGCCGCTCTACATTCGGGCGGAGGCCGGGCAGCTTCCGGAACTGAAGAGGGTGCTCGTCTCAGACGGCGAGCGTGTGGTGATGGAGGAGACGCTTGGCGATGCGCTTCTTACGCTCTTCGGTAAAAAGGATCTGTCGCCTTATGGGGCTGGACCGGGAGCCGGAGCCAGAGCGGGGGCGGATGGCGAGAAGTCAACCGATGAACTGATAGCAGACGCGCAGTGGCACTATGATGCGATTCTCGATTCGATGGGCAAGAACTGGACTGCGTTTGGGGAGAACTTCGAGGAACTGGGGCGGGTTCTGGAGGAACTCGGGCGGGAGTGACGCCAGCGTTTTTCCACACACGGGGGCTACCGTTAGCGACCACGGGAAACGTCAGATACCTGAAAAAGTCCAGTCGCACTGGTTGGGCGCCGGAATGATCGACAGAAACCCTTAACTAAAAACACCGTAATTAGTCCCTGCACAGAG
>JAGGRW010000145.1 GCA_021159385.1 Methanosarcinales archaeon | reverse complement strand
GGTTTGTGAGAGTTAGGTAACCCTATCAAATATGTGACCGATTTCTTCCGGAGATACTGAACCAATACAAAACTTTATATTGCGGCTGACCCATCACCTACCACCAGATGGGCTCGTAGCTCAGTCAGGCAGAGCGGTGGGCTCTTATGCAAGCGGCTAACGCTGTTGTGTGCAGAAACCCATTCGCCAAGGGTTCAAATCCCTTCGGGCCCGTCCACGACACAGGGTGAAACTGTGGTAACGATCACCAAATCCGCAGCAGCGGAACTGAAAACCATCATCGATGCAGAACACCGGTCAAATCGGACGGATCGAATAGATCAGATGGGTCAGACAGATCAGACGGGTCAAGCAAACCGGACAAACTACAGTCTGCGAGTTGGTGTGGCAGGAATGGGAGATCGCGGCATAACCTATAGCCTTGAACTCGATTCCGTGCAGCGCGATCGCGATACCGTAATCGATCTCGGCTGGATCAAGATGCTGATCGACCGGAAGATTGCGCCGTCACTGCAAGACATTGTGATCGATTTTACGGATGCCTGCGACGAACGCGGGTTTGTGATCAAAAATCCATCTCTGTGCTGCAGGTGCGGATGAAAGGCAGCGTCCCAATTGTTCGATCGCTTATTTATGCTCGATCTACTGGAAGCGGTCAGGATGCCCTCCGAAACGATAGAGAACTGTATGATGGAGAACCATATATATATGGAGAATCAGAGGATGGCATGATGGGTGACGTGACCGCAGACTGGAGGTATGCGCAATTGGGGGCTCGCACTGTCCGGCATCCCGCCGATGCTGCGAGAGTGTGTGAAAACAATCAACGGCTGATCATCCATAGATTTATATATTACAGGTAACATGCCAGAAGAACTTATACACTGCACAAGGAGTATGAAGGATCTATTGATCGATATGAAGGATACTTCAGAGTTGATGATGGACCTTGCGTACTCCGCGGTCATCTACGACGATCGGGAGATCGCAATGGAGGTGATCCGCCTCGAAGAGAAGATGGACACGCTCGGATATTACATGAGGATATCCGCAATGTTAAGCGCAAGACGCCTCGATGAGGCGGAGGCACTTGCCGGGGTGCTGCAATCCGGCGCTGCCGCCGAGAACATCTCAAATGCAGCAGGAGACATCGCAAAGATTGCGCTGCTTGATCTCGGAATTCCTGTCGAACTGAAGCTCGATCTCAGGAGCGCGGAGGAGACGATCGCAAGAGCCACGGTCAGCCCGAAATCACCGATGGTGGGACGTAACCTCGAGGAGATCGAACTCGAGACCGAGACCGGCATGTGGATGATTGCGATCAGGCGGGACCGAAGCTGGATATACAATCCAGATCACAGTACCACGATACTGGCGGGCGATGTGGTCTTCGCACGCGGGCATGACGAGGGCGTGCCGCTATTTCTGGAGTGCGCGACATCTGAAAAGCAGCAGCGAATCGCGGTTCTGCCGGAACGTATCCTCGACGATCTGGATCGCGCGGTTGACCTGATCGTTGACATGAAGAACATGTCCGAACTTGCGGTCGGGCTTGCGTACTCTGCGATGCTCTTCTACAACAAGGAGATTGCAATGGAGGTGAAGTACATCGAGGACCGGATGGACGGCATGAAGTACGAACTCCAGCACTGGGTACTCAAATCGGCAAAGCACACGAGTGACGTGGATCAACTCCGCGGGCTTCTGCATCTCGCGAATGCCTCGGAAGCGATCTCTGACGCGGCGTACGAGATCGCTGAGATGGTGTTGCGGGAGATTACGCCGCACCCGATCATGGCGATTGCTGTTCGCGAGTCTGACGAGGTGGTAACCAAATTTCAGATCGCAGCAGGAACGGTTGCCGACGGGAAGTCGCTTGGCGAACTCAAACTTGAGACCGAGACCGGGATGCATATCATGGCAGTCAAGCGCAATGACCGCTGGATCTACAGCCCGGGCGCAAGAACCAGCTTGTGCGCAGGCGATGTGCTTATTGCAAGGGGCACGACCAGCGGAGAAGAGTTGTTGATCGAGATGTGTTCGGAGTAGCGTTTTGTTGCGCTTCCGTTCTGTAAAAATCCGAGAACTCCGGCTACGGCAACAACTACATCTCTGCGCGGGGACGGACGTGAGGGGATTCGAACCCCTGACTTGCAGCTTAGGAGGCTGCCGCCATATCCTGGCTAGGCCACACGCCCATGGATTGCACTGGTATCTGTCCTGATCCCACATTAATCGAACGCATTCATCTCCACAGGTGACTACTCAGTGATGAGACTTTTACGTAATAAAATCCGTCTCTTCCGAGCAGCAGTATTTATGTACCATCACTTGGCAATAGTAAGATGGTGGGAATGGGCAAATCTAACGATAGAGAGGAAAGTTACGACAAGGAAGAACTCGAATTACTTCTCTCGAATATGCCGGCAGGCGTCATAATCGAGAACGGGGACTGCGAGATCACGTACATGAACGAGTTTTCGATCCGATCGTTCGGAGATCAGGTCGGCAAAAAGCGTAGCGAGGTCTTCATCGGGAGGGGGTCTTCTGATATTCCGTGTCCTGTTGATGTGATTCTCAAGGATGATACGGAGTTCTTTAAACAGACTGTAGCCGGAAGAGACGACAGATTATTTGAGATTACGGCGTCATCGCTCCACAATCCGGACGGCAGCCGATCAGTGATCGAGATCGTAAGTGACGTGACCGACCAGCAGAAGCTTGATCAGATGAAATCCGACTTCATAAATATAGTTGCGCACGAGATGCGCACGCCGCTTGCAGCGGTCATCGGATTTCGGGACATGCTCTCGATGTGTTCGGAGGGCATGACTGACAAACAGAAGTATTACATCGAGAGCATAGGGAATAACGCTCGCAAGCTCAAGCAGTTGATCGATGATATCCTCGATCTCTCGTATCTAGATTCCGGCATACTGAAACCCGGGCACGAATCTGTTGACATGAACGAGATCGTGAGTGAGGCTCTCGCGAACCACCAGGCATTGATCGCTGAGAAGAATCATGACATCGCTGTTGATGTTTCAGAGGCGATGACCGCCGAATGCAGTCCGCAGAATATCGCACGTGTCATGGACAACATCATCTTCAACGCGATCTACTACACGGATGTGAACGGGCAGATCGATGTCAAGATCAATGACCGTGACCACGACATGCTCGTATCAGTCAGGGATACGGGAATTGGGATATCAGAGCAGGATCTGCCAAATATCTTTGACAGGTTCTTTATGGCGGACGCTTCGCTCACGAGACACTGTGACCGGATCGGAATCGGGCTAACGCTCGCAAAAGGGTACGTGGAGCTGCACGGTGGCAGGATCTGGGCGGAAAGCACACCCGGGGAAGGGAGTACATTTTATTTTACGCTACCAAAGTATAACACAGGGGCTGCTGATAATGAACGGGGATAAACTGAAAGCGATACTTGAGAACATAGCAGACGGCATCGTCTTCGTGAACGCGGAGAACCGGGTCGAGTTTGTGAATGAATATGGGATGAGTATGCTCGGACTGACCGAGGACGTGACCGGAAATGATGTTCTTTCGTGTCATCCTGAGTCGCTCAACGAAACTGTGATGGGTGTAATCGAGGGGTTCCGATCGGGGTCAGACGAGGCAGTGACAACGAGACTCGATGGTGCCGGCAGGACTATGGACGTAACTATCACTGGTGTGCGCCCGGATGGGGGATACATCGGAACGCTCATGACCCTGCGGGATGTGACCGTTGCAGCGAGGCGCGAAGAAGAACTCACAATGCTTGCAAACCAGCTCAAGGCATCGCAGGAGGAACTCTCAACACCGGTTGTCCAGTTGTGGGATCAGGTGCTTGCGCTTCCACTGATCGGGTCAATCGATAGCAGAAGGGCGCAGACGGTAACCGAGGTTCTGCTTGAGCGAATCGTTGAAACGCAGTCTGCGGTCGTCATACTCGACATAACCGGGGTTCGTTCGGTCGATACCCATGTGACAAGCAATCTGCTGAACATCGTCAGCGCATCGAGGCTGCTTGGTGCTGAATGCGTATTAACAGGAATTAATCCCGATGTTGCCCAGACGATGATCCATCTCGGTACTGAACTCGGCGATATCACCACGATGGCAGATATGCAGGAAGGGCTCAAGTACGCAATGAAACGGTTGAAGGGAAAGATATGAAGATCCGGTTGAAGATATTTGCAATCGCAATTGCACTCGTTCTTGCGACGGGCATTGGCACAATTGTGGTCAGCTATAGCGTCTCGAAGGGAATTGTTACGGGTGAGGTCTACGCCCGTCTGGAGACGACTGCACAGTCGAGAGCGGATCATATCGAGACTACTCTCTCAAATCACAGAGAGTTTGTTGAGATGATGGCGGTGGGAAATGCTTTTGTGGACGTTGTTGACGAGAGCAAGAATTATACGTGGCGGATGGAGCAGATCAACCGGAGGATAACTAACACGAGAAAAATTTGTGAAGACATCTGCGGCATCATGGTTCTGGACACAAACGGGACTGTCATTGCGTCAAGCGCCCAAAATATCGGACGTGATGAGAGCGCAACCGCGATCTTTCAGAGAGGAAAAGACGGAGTCTACACCGATGATCTACGCATCTGCGAGCAGACCGGTGACCCGGTCATCGGCACGGCAGCGCCGATTCTGGTGGATGGCGAGTTCGCAGGAGTTACGGTCGTCTATTTCGATGCAGAGGATGGGTTATTCAAGATCACAACCGATGGGACAGGTCTCGGGGAGACCGGAGAGGTGTACCTCGTAAACAGGGACAACTACATGATAAGCCCGTCACGGAACGCACGCGATGTTGTTCTGAACCAGTTGGTCGGGGAGATCGAACACACAGGCGAAGAGGATTGTGGGCATGCCGCTGTTCTGACCAAAAATTATCTAGGAACAGACGTCCTTCGGGTTCACAAGCACATCGACGAGATGAACTGGACACTGGTTTCCGAGATAAGCCAGGAAGAAGCACTCGCACCGGTTACCGGGCTTACACGCATGCTGTTTATTATAACAATATTCCTCCTTGCTGCGGGAATCGTAGTCTCCGCCATTCTTTCCGGAACGATAACAGAGCCGATTGTAACGTTGCAGAAAGGGATCGTTGCAATGGAGATGGGAGATGAGGATCGCAGAGTCGAAACAGACGCAGACGATGAGATCGGGGAACTCTCAAGAGCCTTTGAGCGGATGTTAAGCGAGGTCAGGCAGTCGAGAGCCGAACTTGAGGAGTATAATCTCAACCTCGAGACGCAGATCGAGGAGCGAACCAAAAGACTCACCGAATCAGAGGAATACCTGAAGGAGCTCGTCAATAAGCTGAGAATCTCACAGGAAGGGCTCTCCGCACCGGTTGTGCAAATCTGGGATAGGATTCTTGCGCTGCCACTCATAGGAGCGATCGACGAGCAGAGGATCGAAACGATCATGGGGACGCTCCTCTCCGAGGTTACAAGGACGCAGTCCGATGTCGTGATACTGGATGTTACAGGCGTTCACGAGATCGATACGTATGTCACCAATCAGTTGATACGAATTGTTGCTGCGGCGCAGCTTCTCGGTGCTGACTGCATCGTAACAGGTGTGCGACCCGAATCAGCTCAGACGATCGTTGAGCTTGGAATCGACATGTCGGATATCGTGACGAGGCGGACGCTTCAGGAAGGGCTCGCGTATGCGCTGAAGCTGACCGGCGGGGGGTTGACGCGCGAAGAGAGGGGATCTAATTAATAGAGCACGATGTCGAAACTTCTGAATAGTCGCCGATGCGACAAAGATAAACGAGAGATGCCAGGGTTAACAAATCTGCGTTCATGCCAACGGCTGCGCTTCGCAGTCAGCGTTTATCTTCAGTTGATTATATTTTTAATTTTTTTTTCTGCGATTCGTTATTGGGGGCTACATTCTTTGAATTTTGCTGATTCTGAACCACTGATCACAGAAAACGTCAGAACTATAAAGTTTCATCCGCTGCCCCCACAATCATCCCACCCCCAATCGTTCCATCAACTTTAAATGAATAAGCACCCATAAAACATGACAATGTGTCATGGGATGTGTGCAGATCGGGGAGGATTGATCGATCGGGTCAAACAGCAGTAAGCTTTAAATGGACGGTGAACATGCATGATCTCATGCGATTAATGGTGATGGAATAATGAAACGGCAACAAACACCGAAACCGCGCACGACGATGGTCGGAGGCGCGCTGGACAGGGGGGGCGATAAGATCAATTCGCATACCCACGTACATGAGGGAGAGATCCTCACGATCGCAACACAGCCGGCAGTGACTGTCCCGCGAACCACAACGATCATGAGCACGGTCAAGATGATGCTGACTCATGGATTCAGAAGGGTTCCGATCGCAGACGCTGGCACCCAACAGTTGAGGGGGCTTATCGTGTGCAGGGACATCGTTGATTTTCTGTGCGGCGGACCGAGACACTCTCTTGTGACCGATCGGTTCGGCGGAAACATTCTCGCCGCAGTCAACGAGGAGGTGCGCGAGATCATGCAGACCGATGTCTCGCACCTGTACACGAACTCCTCGATTGCTGATGCACTGGATCTGATGAAGGAAGAGCGGATCGGATCTCTGCCAATTCTGGATAAGGGCGATCAAGTCATGGCAATCGTCACCGAACAGGACTTCATGCGCCTGATCGCAGCGACCGAAACCGGTGCCAGCATAGCTGATTATATGTCAACGAAGGTTGTGACCGTTGAGCCGGATGTTGACATCGGGACCGCTGGCAAACTGATGGTCGATAAGGGATTCAGACGGCTTCCGATCGTAAAAAACGGGATTTTGCTTGGAATCGTCACCGCTTTTGATATAATGCAGTTCCTTGGCAGCGGCGAAGCACTCACAAAGGGAGCAGGCAAGATCGATGATGCACTCGGGGTCACTGTCAAATCGCTGATCGGGCAGGATGTCATCTGGACAACATCGGATCAGGATCTCGGTGAGGCTGCCCGAATGATGACTACAAACCATGTGGGGTCGCTTCCGATAATCGACAACGACATTCTCACAGGTATGTTGACAGAAAGGGATCTTGTCTGGGCGCTTTCCACATTGAAATAACGAAACATGCGAGTTAAGGACATAATGAGCGCTCCGGTATATGCGATTACGCCGGGGGATCCGATTTCGCGGGCGCGCAACCTCATGCTCCGGCACAAGATCAGCCGGCTGCTTGTGACACTTCACGGCGACCCGGTCGGCGTTCTCACCAAAGCCGACATCGGGCGCAGGCTCGATCAGGCAGAGCCGCAGTGGCGAAGGCGTCCGATAGATCAGATTCCAGTGCAACTGGTGATGACGAAGTCACTGATCAGCATATATCCGGATGCCACGCTGCCGCAGACCTGCGAACTGCTGCTCGAAAACGGGATCGGCGGGCTTGCGGTTCGCGACGAAGAGCTCTACGGAGTCGTCACCAAATGGGATCTGATCAAACATTTTGCACAGACGTCAACCGAGCTTCCGGTCAGCGAAATTATGTCCGACTTTGTTGCGGTAGTACACAGACGCCATTCGATCAGCCACATCCTGCAACTGATGGAAGCAGAGGATGTGGATCGGGTCGTGGTCCTTGAATACGGCGAACAACCAATAGGGATGATCACCAATTCCAATCTGACGTTTGCATGCATGTCTGGCGCAGATGCCGGAAGCAGGAAGATGTTTGAACTTCCGATTCTGGCTGAGGATATCATGTCCGCCCCACTTACAACGATACAAAAAGACGGTCTTGCGATAGATGCAGCACATAAGATGGTAGAAGAGCAGATCACAAGCATAGTCGTCGTTGACGAGGATATGTATCTGGCTGGAATTCTGGATCAGGAGTGCATGTTGCAAGCGATCATCATGACAGGAGAATGACAATGAAAGTATGCGACATCATGACGAAACCGACGCGCATCGAAAAGTCAGAAGACCTCTCTCGGGCAATGGACCTTATGGACAAGCATGACGCCAGACGGCTGATGGTTACGAGCAAAGGCAAACTCCGTGGTGTTCTTACGATGCGAGGCATCGCACGCGCACTCGGAACAAGCAGAAGCTCAGGTCTGCCAGCATCCTCACTCCACGTTGCAACAGCCACAAGCGAGGCATATACCAAGGTTTCTCCGGATACGAGCGTGGGCGATGCCATATCAATTTTACAGGAGCAGCGAGGCATACTTTTCGTAATGGATGGTGACGAGATTCTTGGCTGGGTCACGCCAAAGGAGGTTCTGCAAACCCAGACAGTCTTTGGATTTGCTGCTGAGTTCATGAACCGACCGATCGTCGCTGCCCCGGGTGACCGCGTTGTTCATGTGCGGCGGATGATGATGGACCACGACATCGGCAGGCTTCCGGTTGTGGAAGAGTACCAGTTGATCGGAATCGTGACCGAGAAGGACACTGCAAAAGCGATGCGTGCAATTCGCGACCTCGTCACTGTAAATCAGCAGGATGCCAGGATAAAAAACCTTCTGACGGTAGATATCATGAGCCGCGGTGTCAGGACCGTTCCCACGAACGCAAACATATCCGAGGTTGTGAACCTCATGCTCAAATATGAGTACGGCGGAATTCCGGTGCTCAATCTCGATCACGATCTGGTCGGGTTCATCACCAGAAGGGATATCGTTGCGAAGATGCAGGTTGCGTGAATGCAAACGAGGAGAGTGGCATTCTTCGATCGGAGCAAAATAAGCAGATCAGAGATCAGAGTTGCCACCGGAAAAACCTTTTATATTCATATATGCAATTCAACATGTATTAGATGACAGGAGATGATTGGTAATGCAAATGGCACCCCAGATGGGGTATGATCGTGCAATAACCGTATTTAGCCCGGATGGCAGGCTTTTTCAGGTAGAATACGCCAGAGAGGCTGTGAAACGTGGCACGACCGCGATTGGGATAAAAACAAAGGACTGCGTGGTGCTACTTGTCGATAAGCGGATCACAAGTCCATTGTTAGAGTCCGAATCGATAGAGAAGATTTTTCAGGTCGATCAGCACATCGGCGCGGCGACATCAGGACTGGTCGCTGATGCCCGTGCATTGATCGATCGTGCGCGTGTCGAGGCGCAGGTCAATCGAGTGTACTACGATGAGCCGATCGGGATTGAGACGATTGCAAAGAGGATCTGCGATCACAAGCAGACATATACTCAGTTTGGCGGCGTTCGCCCGTACGGGACTGCTCTTTTGATCGCAGGTGTGGAGGATCACCGGGCAAGGCTTTTTGAGACCGATCCGAGCGGCGCACTGCTCGAATACAAGGCGACCGCAATCGGCGCGGGCAGGGCAAAGGCGATGGAAATCTTTGAGCAGGAGTACAATGAGGATCTCACAAAGGATGATGCGATCAGTCTCGGACTTCGGGTGTTGTATCAGGTATCTGATACCAAGTTCGATGTTGACACGCTTGAGATCGGAATCGTAGAACTTGCGGATAAGCAGTTCAAGAAACTCGAGGTGGATGTGCTCGGAGAGTATGTCAGCAGGATTGTTGAGGAGTTTCAGGAGACCGAGGGAAGCGTGAATGAGTGAGTAGTCATGGTTACGCTCGATAACGCGATAACGGCACGGTTGAAACACAGCGGCAAACACTTTGAGGTGCTGGTTGACCCTGAGCTTGCATTGCGCTCCCGCAAAGGCGAGGATGTGGACATATCAGCCATGCTTGCAGTCGAGGATGTCTTCGAGAACGCAAGTCGTGGCGATCGCCCGAGCGAGGAGGATGTGAAAAAAGCATTCGATACGACCGATATCCACGCAATCGCCGAGCATATCGTGAAACACGGCGAACTGCACCTCACAAAGGAGCAGCGCAAAGAGTTAGTCGATGAAAAGCGCAGGCAGGTCATAGGGGTCATTGCGGCTGGCGCGTTCAATCCGCAGACAAGGGCGCCGCATCCACCAGCGAGGATCGAGAAGGCGATGGATGAGGCAGGCATTCACATCGATCCGATGAAGAGTGTTGACGAACTGGTGAATATGACGATGGACGCAATCCGTCCGATCATCCCGATCCGGTTCGATACCGTCGATATCGCTGTCAGAGTCCCGGCAGATTACGCTGCGAAGTCGTATGGCGAGATTACAGGCTTCGGAGAGGTTCAAAAGGAGGAATGGCAGTCGGATGGGTCGTGGATTGGCGTTATCAAGATTCCTGCGGGTATGCAGGTCGATTTCTACGGCATCGTGAATCGGCTGTCCAAAGGAAATGCGGAAACGAGACTTTTGAGATAAGGGTAATTACATGGGAAAGACTATTGTTGTTCCGGGCGATATATTATCTGATAATATAAAAATGTCAGGCAGTGGCACGTACGTGCGTGATGGCGAGGTGTGTGCCGCAGTGTATGGAATTCTGAATGCGGGAGACAGATATATCAGCGTAATTCCGCTTGCTGGCAAGTACATCCCACATGCCAATGACCGGGTGATCGGGATCGTGACCGAGGTCGCATATTCGAACTGGATCGTTGATATCAACGCCCCGTACGAAGGTGTGCTGCACATATCCCAGTATCCGCAACGAATCGATGTCGAGAACATGAGCCGGTACCTGAAGGTCGGGGACTGTATACTGACGATGGTAAAGGACGTGGACGCCGGCATGAGGGTAGAACTATCGTTTCGGGATCGGGAAAACCGGCGGCTGGACGATGGTCGCATCATAACGATCGATCCGACGAAGATGCCCAGAGTGATCGGTCGCAGCGGCTCGATGATCCGGCTTTTGAAGAATGAGATCGGCTGCGGGATGTTTGTCGGACAGAACGGTCGGATATGGATCAATGGCAACGACGATCGTATCGATCTGGCGATTCAGACTGTCAAATACATCGAAGATTATGCACACACGCCCGGATTGACCGAACGTGTGCAGGCATTCTTAAAAGCAAAGCAGAAGACGAGATACGGCAGAACGCACGAAAGTGCGGAAAGTGCAGAGCATGTAGAGAGCGCAGAAAATACGGAAGGTACAGACGAAGTGAGGAATGGTAATGAGTGAGAGACCAGAACGTTTTATTATCGATGGGAAGCGGCTCGATGGCAGAAGTTTTGACGAACTGCGGCCGATCAAAATCGAACTCAGTCCGCTCGATCGGGCTGACGGATCATGCTACCTCGAATGGGGTCGCAACAAGGTTATGGCTGCGGTCTATGGTCCGAGAGAGCTTCATCCGAGACACAGGCAGAACATGACGAGAGCGGTTATGCAATTCAGATACAACATGGCTTCTTTCTCGGTGGATGATCGGATAAGACCCGGTCACAACAGAAGAAGCATAGAAATCTCGAAGGTGAGTAGAGAGGCATTTGAGCCAGTCGTTTTTACCAAATTCTTTCCGAAGACCGCAATTGACGTGTTCGTAGAGGTGCTGCGGGCGGATGCCGGCACCAGAACCGCGGGCATCAATGCGGCGTCGCTGGCGCTGGCGGACGCAGGCATACCGATGCGAAGCCTTGTCAGCGCGTGCGCGGTCGGGAAGGTGGACGGCGAGATCGTCCTGGACCTGATGAAGGAGGAGGACAACTACGGAGAGGCTGACGTGCCTGTTGCGATGACGGTTGGCGAAGAGATCACGCTTCTCCAGATGGACGGGCACCTGACGCCCAAAGAGTTCTACAAAGCGCTCGAACTGGCAAAATCCGGATGCCGTCAGGTGTACGGACTGCAGCGGCAGGCACTCGTTGAGAAGTACAACAAGGACTATTCAGTTGACGAGGACGATGCCCGGAGTGATGCTGGCGGTGATTCCGATGAGTAACGATGTGATGGCAGAGATTCAGCACGACTACCTCTTCAATCTGGTGCTAAAAGGAGAACGTGCGGACGGGCGCAGCTTCGATGAATTTCGGGAGATAACAATCGAGACCAATGTAATCGATACCGCGGACGGCTCTGCGCTTGTGACGCTTGGAACCACACAGGTATTGGTCGGCGTGAAGGTCCAGCCGGGCGAGCCGTTTCCGGATACGCCTGACGTGGGCGTCATCATCACCAACGCAGAACTGATCCCGATGGCATCTCCCGAGTTTGAGGCAGGTCCACCGCGAGAAGGTGCGATAGAGATTGCAAGAGTCGTTGATCGCGGCATCAGGGAGTCGAAATCGATCGACCTCAAAAAACTCTGTGTAACTGAGGGTGAGAAGGTCTGGATCATATTCATCGATATTCATATACTGGACAATGGCGGAAACATACTCGATGCGGCAAGCATAGGCGCAATCGCAGCGCTGCTCACAACGACGCTGCCTGGCGCACGGTATGACGAAGGCGAGGATATGCCGCTCCCTGTCAGGGATATTCCGGTTGCGATAACCACAGTTGAGTTCGGTGGCGAGTTGCTGCTTGATCCCTCGCTCGATGAGGGGAAGATCGCAGGCACGTCGCTTACCGTAATCACCAACAGCGATGGAAGCATCTCAGGCATGCAGAAGAGCGGAACTGATCCGCTCACGACCGATCAGATCATACGAATAGTTGATATGGCAAAGACTGCGGCAGAGGAGATACGGACGAAGTTTCTGGAGGTCTGAATCGATTTTTTAGAAAAAAATCGAGTAAAAACGTCCGACATTCCGCTACGCTCCAGTCGGACTGGTTGTGAACTGAACTACAGACGGAACGAATACAAAG
>JAGGRW010000048.1 GCA_021159385.1 Methanosarcinales archaeon | reverse complement strand
GTGTATAGCTGTAGTTATCTTCTCTTTTTTGAAATTGGTAATTCTTCCATCCCTTTTCAGGATATTATTCATGCGATTCCCTTTGTTGTGGTAGTATATTACCTTTTCAAGCGGCAGTGATTCCTGCTGCGGTTGCATGAGTCTTCCGGGTGTGGGGGTTGGTTTCGGGTAAGACATTCTTGCGATGGTGGAAGCTCCCCCTACGCCACTGCCGCCGCCTTTTCTTGAAGCCAAAGGTTTATCAGCGTCTCTGTCGACATTCCTTCTTGTCGTGCCCGAGTTCGCAGCTGAGCGAGCAGGTCTTTTGCCACGGCACAATATACCTTGCTTGAGTGGATGTCTATATTCACATCCATATCTTCCATCTGATCTTCGTAGTCGGCAGTGCTGTGGGAGTCCCAGAACGCCCAAAACTCTTCGAGCGAACCGAAGCCCTCTGGCAACGGGTCACGTTGGGTGGCTTGTTTCTTATTTTCTGGCATAACTTTTTCTCTCTTTCTCGTCCATGTCACGAGCACTTAAGATTAGTGCTTTATTCGTTCGTTTGTGGATAAAAAACACTTGTTCGGTAACGCCCGGCTTCTGTCTGCCCAAATGCCCTATAAACATCCTCTCCACAGAAGTGTCCTCTGTCTCATCTTTTTGACCTTTGGCTTGTTGGCAAAGACTTCTTATGGCATCGGTTGGTGGGCAGTGGTGTTTGGATTCGATCTTCCTATAACATTGTCCAGCCAGATGAGTTCAGTGATCTTCATCGATGTGGTTTTGTTTGCATTATCGTACATTGTTCTCATCACCGCATGATGTTTAATTTAAGATAATTATTTATTTAGCTTTGAATAGAAACATAATTATATAGAACATTTATTTTCTTTGCAACCCTCTTCAAAGGTTCATCAGTCGTATATATTTTGAGCTTATGTCTATTTGCGGCAGCTAATATAAAACAATCAACGAGAGAAAGGCTAAATATGCTAAATCTTGTACGATATAGACTTGCTTTGAAAGAATCGTTATCATCTAAATTTAATATATTTATAGAATCAAGTGATTTCATTTCCATGATATAATTCTTTGACCGTCCTTTGTTTATATCCTTCTTTATCATCAATTGATAACAGGTTTCTGCAATTACAGGTTCAATGATGTGCCCAGCTTTCCCTCGTTTTATTATTTCGTTCCATGGATGAATCCATTTTTCCGGCAAACTGGCAGTAAGCGCCAATGTAAGGAACCCGGTGTCAAATAAATAACCAGCCGCCATGGAATCAGCCATCTTCAAGCAAGCAGGCTTTCTTCAAAACGACTTCGCCATTTTCATTTGCGGCGTATGTTAAACAATTTCCCTCTTTTGAGATGATCAGTACCTCGCCGGAAGCAAGTTTCTCATAGACTGGCTCCACCTGGTTGTACTTTTCTTCATTGTTCATATCTCATCATCGTTGTTAGATATATTCTTGGAATATATAAAGGCTCTCTCTATAATTCGCGTTGCACACTTTTTCAGCCCCCAGCCAGCCTCTCCACCCGCTCAACAGAATCAGCATCCTCAGCCGTCTTATCGAACCTGACCCGAACGAGCCGCGGGAACCGAAGCGCATATCCCGACGCGTAATGCGTGCTCCTCTGAATCTCCTCGTACGCGATCTCAAAGACGACAGCAGGCTTAAGCTCAATCGCGCCCCCGTCCTCTGAGATTACGTACTGCGAAAATAAGTTCGTCAGTTCAGCTAACTGCTCGTCTGTTATGCCGGTTCCGACCCTCCCGATCTCAAGGAACTCGGAGGTCTCAGGATCGTAACATGCGAGCAGATACGAGCCGATCAGGTTCGCACGCCGCCCTTCGCCCCAGTCCGCGCCGACAACAACGAGATCGAGCGTCTCCATGATCGGCTTGATCTTTAGCCAGTTCTTGCCGCGTTTTCCGGGTGAGTACACAGAATCCAGTGCTTTCAGCATGATCCCTTCGTGCCCTGCGTCCAGTGCAGCCTGATACGCGGTCTGCGCGGTCATGGGGTCGTCGGTTACGACCTGCTCTGCCACTGTGATGCGTTCACCGGACTCTACGATCGCATCCAACCTCCTCCGCCTCTCGTGCAGCGCAAGATCGATCAACGGCGCAGAATCGAGGTACATGATGTCAAACAGGTTCAGGTAGAGCGGAATCTTCTCAACCATCGCGGACACGTCATACTTTCGCCTGAATCGCCTCATAATCTCCTGAAACGGGAGCGGCTTTCCCTCCGGTCCGACAGCAACCACTTCTCCGTCGAGAATCACCCGATCTGCGGTTATCTGCGATTTTACCAGTTTAACGATGTCAGGAAGCGAACTCGTCACGTCTTCAAGCCTTCTCGAAAATATCCGGACATCTTCGCCGTCCTTGTGTATCTGCACTCGTGTACCGTCGAACTTCCATTCGACAGCGTATGCCTCTGTCAGGTCTCCGAAACCGCCGATCTGTGCGAGCATCATCTTGATCGGTCTCCCGAGTATGATAGTAACACCGCCAAGATCGTGACGGGATGCGAGCACCGCAACCTCGCCGAGATCATTGATCAGCATGTACGCACGCTCAACAGCGTCCACGTCCTCTGCGAACGCCTCTGCAATCGCATTTCTGACGATCCCCTCGCCAACACCGATTCTGAGCTCCTCGAGCACGATACGCGCCAGATACCCAGATTCAGTCGGGGACGACGTGTTGAATAAAAATTGCAGATGTCTCGTCTTTGTCTGCTGCGAACCCTTTCCGGATGCGTTTGCAATCGAGGTCATCCTCTCAAAGACATCGGATATTGTGAGAACCCCTTCGCGTTCACTCTTCTCTCCACTCTCCGCCCCTCCCGTCCCTCCATCCATCGTTGAAAAATCCAGGAACGTGGTCTGGGTCCGGGACTTTGCTCCACTTCTCTTACTTCTTTCGAGCGCGATCTTCGCAGCCTCCCCGACGTCGCCGGTCTCGCGTATCAGTTGCTTGATGTGCCGAACCGAGAGACCTGACGCTTTTGAGATCGATTCGTACAGGAGAGCAGGACCGACGCCAAGCTCAAGCGCACTCCATTCCGGAAATATCCTGCCCATGATAAATCTGGGAACAATCGAGAGTTCGGTCGCAGACCCAACCAACTCATCGGACTCACTCACCCTCCGAAAAAACGACGCTACAACCGCGGTCATCTCAAGCGAACTGGAGATACTTTCGATTGTCTTGCAGACTTCTGTAAACTCCTTAAATGATGTCATACTTCCTGTGGATTAAGTATCCGGTGATCAGGCATATTACTGTGAATATGGCTCCGAATCCGGGCATGTTTTTCACTCGCTGCACAACTCCACTCTTCTCATCCTCTGTTTCCTGTTCAGGGGTTTTATCTGCCATCTCTGCCGCCTCGTCTACCGCCTCGTCTGCCGTCGATTCTACTGCGTCTACTGCTTCTACAGTTCCCTCTGCTGCCGCTTCTACGGCCCCTTCTGCTACTACTTCTTCCACTGTCCCATTCAACGACCCGCCCAGCTGCGCATCGCCGACCACTTCCGAACCGTTACCGGGTGTCGATTCCACAACAGCTCCGTTGGCGATCATGATCTCAGATGACTTCGATTGGGCTGCGTAGAACTTCGGGTCGATGTATTTTTCGAGATTGAATGTCGCCTCTGGTCGATATTCACGGGTTGTATCGATCTGCTTTGATGTCTGGTAGTGTACGACTGCACGCGGAAGCGTGACTGCGCGGTCAGTCTCCGGAATCCGTATGCTGTACGTGTTTGCACATCCGCTCGTGTATTCAGTCTCTGCCGGATTCAAGACCGCACTGAAATTGAGGACGCCCTCGAGAAGCTCCGCGCCATCCGGAATCGAGTCGAAGATGTATGCCATTGCAGCGAGATCGCCAGTGTTGGACGCGTCCACCGTAACATTCACGATATCACCCGCCACCTCTGCGGTCTTCGTGATCGTAACGTACGGACCGTGCACCGCCATCTCAGGCGCATTGCTCGTGACATTGATCCTGTGCCCGTAGCGCCAGATCGATACGTTCGCCGCTGGCAGCGTGTACTCGCCCGGAACAAGCGGTGTCGCCGAGTACCTGTACTCGCTCCGGGAGTAGTTCCAGAAGAGGTCACGATCCGGATTGACCACAAACTCATCAGGAATGAAGTCAACGATCTCAACACGATCAGCCATACTGATATTACTTATTTCAAGCTCGATAAATACTTTCTCCCGGACATAAGCATTCGTGCTCGAACTCTTGGAGATTACGAACGTGTTGTTCATCCACTCGTCAAGAGACATGGGCGGAGGCGGCGGTTCGATTATGCAGACCGAGACATCGATCTTCTGTGTCTGCGGGTTGCTTCCGAGAACGATCCCGCTTGCATGTATCCGTATCCGGTCGGTCTCATTCTCGAGGTACGTCCGGGTGCAGTTGAGATCAAACGTGTACGCGCTCTCGTTTGCGGCAGGAAAGTAGTTCGAGACGCTCTCGTTCGTCTCAAAGACATCGCGCCAGAGAACTGAGCCGTTCCTGCGGATTGTCACAAGCGCCCAGACCGATTCACCCAGCCTGATCTCGGACGCTGATCCGACACTGAAGTCGGTCGCCTCGAACTCGTAGCCACCAACAGCGACGCGCTCGTGCCATACGAGTGTTATGTCTGTGCATTCACTCTCCTCGGATGAAGCAAACGGCACAGCGACCAACAAAAGTACCAGAATCGCCATCGGGAGGTGGGCGATTCGCATGGGCAATATCATCGACGCCTGCCAGACATAACCGCTGCCAGACATGCAAGTACCGCAAATATCCCGGTAAATCCGGGTTCTTTACGTATGGGGGTGTCTATCGGTATAGGGTCGTCGGTCTCGGCAGATGCGATCCCCGGAATCGACGACGATCCTGCTTCCGACTGGACAATTTCAGCGGCGGCGCCGATGGGTTCAGTCCCTTCCACATACAGAATCGGCATCTCGGAGACGCTGATGCCGCTATATGCTGTAATGTCTGCAAACTCGACAATCGCGGGAGGCAGCATCACAGTCCGGTTCGGATCAACCGTGTACTCAAATGACTTCTCTGCACCGGCTTTCAGCACTTTCTTGAACGTTATTGTGCTATTGTCATTAACGACGGCGCCGGGTGTGGACGGTGGCGTGATTAGTTGGGACGCCATCGGGATCTGATCTGTGATCGTTATCGCTGCGGGTCTGTCTCCGGTGTTCTTCGCGGTCACCGTGATTTTTGCGGTATCGTTTTGATCCACAGACTCCGGATCGACCGTCTTTGCAACCTCGATGTAGGGTCCGTGCACCTCGACCGACTGCGCGTACGAGGTCATGTTGTACGCAACCCCGTTCTCGGTCCAGTTGACTGACGCAGCCCCCAGTTTGTAGCTACCGGGCTTAAGGATGCTCACAGGGTACGCGCACGTCATAGTCTCGCCCGGGCTGAGCGAAAAATTCCATTTCCATCGATCAGACTCCATATCAGGAACCTTGACCATCTCCGGCGGGAGCGCACGGCGCCACGCATCGATCTCGGTCGTCGCGGGATTGTGCCACTCGCTCGTCGGAAGGTCTGTGAGTTCCAGCGACGGGATCGTGTAATCGCCCCAGTTCAGGACTGTGAGAAAGATGTAGGGCTCGTAGTCCGCATATATCGTGTAAGTAACACCGCTTGTGTATGCTTCTGCCGCTTCATCAGAAACAATCGCATAATCCTCTGTTCCGATCGCTTTCTTGACCTCGATCACCGGGAGAACCTCGAATTTTGTTTCGTTGAACGTGAGATCGTGCGGACAGTCCTCGAAACTATCGAAGTAGATTCCATCCGGCAGGGTCTCGTACGGGAAGTAGAGCGTTCGTTCCTTGAAATCCTCGCATGTCAGGTTCACACGTATCTCGTATTCGGTTCGCTTCGGGAGGGATGGCGTTTTGAAATACACTGTGTAGGTGATCTCTTCGTCGGTGTCGAAGATATCTATCGATGCATCCTGCGAGAGTAGCCTGCGCGGATTCTTTGGAAACTTGATCTCCTCGTACTTCAGATCGTCGTCAGCATTCGTTCCCTGGTACAGCCTCTGAATCGTGCACTCGGGCGGGTACTCGCCATCGATCATCTCCGTTGGTACTGCTGAAAACCATGTCTTTGTGTGGTACGCAAGACTTCCGCTGTTTTTTATCGTGACTTCAGCGATGAACTCCGAGTTTGACCGAAATTCGTCCTCGTCCACTGCTTCGCCATCTTCGCCGTCCGGAAGAAGCGTCTTCACCTCGAACTCAAACTCGGGTGGTGGGGATATAAATAACATTATCTTTGCCGTCTCTTCTTGCGGATCTGTGCAGAAGCAGTCGTCATCAGCAAACTCGCATTTGATCTCATCAACCGCAATGAAGAAGTCGTGCTCGTAGTTCCAGATCGCGCCGGATCGGTCCCACGAAGTTGCACTCGTTCGGGGGCTATTCATATAAGCGGCGATTGAAAGCGGATCTGCCTTGAACGGGGCACTCAGTATCAGTTCGCTGTCCCGATAGATTCTAAGGTGTACATATTGGGAATCGGGATCAAGGATACATTCCCTATCAGCACATGGATCACTCTTCGTTGTATCCACATCAGCCGTAACATTCAGAACATGAAAGTCAACAACCTCGATCGTGTACACGACGCCTCTGAACGGATCGATCTTCTCGACCTCGTCACCCCATCCGAGTTCGACTTCGCAGATTGTGTCCACAGTCCATGGTACACCCATATACTCAGGATCATACGTATGCGCACTCACGGTTCCTGTCAGGACTCCTGCGAGGATTCCTGCCATAATCAACGTAATCAGTATCGTCTCACTCCGCTTCACAATAATTGCCCCCACTACTATTGAACGCACTCATGATATATAATGATGACGAAACCTTTATGCGGCTGTGAACTACAGAGTTGGAGATATGATGATGAAACCGGAGGAACGATAGATGGCGACCGGACCAAAGTACCGCGTCCCGTTCAGACGACGTAGAGAAGGCAGGACAAATTACCACCAGCGGCTGAGGCTGCTTTTATCAAAGAAACCGCGTATGGTGGTGCGCAGGAGCGCCAGGCATACGAAGATACAACTCACAATCCCGGGAGATGAGGGTGATCTGATACTCTCGTCTGCCACGTCGATGGATCTTACGAAGTACGGATATTCCGGATCGACCGGAAATACCACCGCAGCATACCTCACCGGACTATTATTCGGATACCGCGCCATTGGCAAAGGTCACTCGGAAGGCGTGCTCGACATCGGTTTGCATGCGTCAACGTCAGGATCGAGAATCTACGCAGCGCTTCGTGGCGCGGTCGATTCCGGCATGGATATCCCGCACGATCCGGTGATATTCCCGTCTGACGAACGCATTCGCGGAGACGTGGTGTCAGAGTACACGGACGTTGACCTGCCATCGATCTTCGATGCGACAAAGGATCGGATTACATCTGAGCTCGGAGGTCGATCAGAATGAGACCAGAAGTACAGGTAACTGAATGGATACCGCAGACCAAACTCGGCAAGCTTGTTCGTGAAGGTACGGTCAATGATATCGACGCCGCACTTGGAACAGGACTTCCATTAAGGGAAGTGGAGATCATCGAGACGCTGCTTCCTGAGCTCTCTGAGGAGGTTCTGGATGTTAACATGGTGCAGCGGATGACCGACTCGGGACGACGTGTCAAGTTCCGGGCGGTCTCAATTGTCGGAAACAAGGACGGATACATCGGATTCGGACAGGGCAGGGACAGGCAGGCAGGACCTGCGATACGCAAGTCGATCCGCAATGCAAAACTGAATGTGATCGGGATAAAAAGGGGCTGCGGATCATGGGAATGTGGCTGCACTGACCCGCATTCGGTGCCGTTTCTGGTCGTCGGAAAAGCCGGAAGCGTTGGCGTCGAACTGAAGCCCGCGCCAAGGGGACTCGGAATCGCATCGGGCGAGACCGCAAAGAAGGTGATCGAGATGGCAGGCATAAAGGATGTCTGGACGCGGTCGTGGGGCACAACAAAAACCACGCTCAACTTTGCAAAAGCGACGTATGACGCGCTGAGACAGACCACGATGATGCGTGGCGGGAGCATCTGATGTACGTTGTTGTGCGGATCCGCGGAGACGTTCATGTGCGCCCCGAGATAAAAAACACACTTCGGATGCTGCGATTGCACAAAGTCAATCACTGTGTGGTGCTGGACGAGACCCCACATTACTACGGGATGATCAAGAAGGCGAAGGATTACATTGCATGGGGCAAACTGGATTCCGAAGCGCTGACAAATCTATTATCGCTGAGAGGGCGTCTCGAAGGCGGGAAGAGACTTACACCTGAACATCTTAACGAGTGCGGACTTAAGTCCATATCCGATTTCGCAAAGGCGGTCTGCGATGGTGATGCGAAGCTCTCCGACGTTCCGAAGTTAAAGCCAGTCTTCAGATTGCATCCACCACGAAAAGGGCACCGGGGCATCAAGAAGACCGTAGCTGAAGGCGGAGAACTCGGACTTCACGAGGATATTGGCGCGCTGCTCAAGAAGATGAGGTGATCCTGGGACTCCCCGGGATGCTCTTTTTGGTAGTCCATTCTCGCACGTGCCGAAATGTCATTTTTTGTGAGAATCAGTAGCAGCAGATCACGAATTTTGCGAATCGCACGAATCACCACTTTTGCGAGCGCATGGAAAGCCCACACTAAGAAATTTTAGAAATACGCGGTGTACGCCAATAAACAGGATAATTCATGTTGAGTATCTTGCACCAACACACCCTCACGGCTCGTATATCCTTGCGCCCATCGCCGCGTCATAGTCTCCTGTGATTCTTGCAATCGTGAGATTCAGATCGCCCTCACCGAATGTGACATTGCACTCGATCTCATCGGTCGTATTTGCTGCGAGCTCATTCAGGATGGTGGTCGTGTTCTCGGTCGCCCCGATGAGGGTTATGGTGCGCTCACAACTGCCATTAACTGCACGCATCGCGTCATGGTACTGGCTCGCGATCGGCGAGTTCATCGCCATCATCTGGTACGGCGCATCGTGATCCACCTGCAAAAGAAGCTCGCTGAAATACGGGTATGAGTTCGACGCGTTCTTGTCCTCAATCACATCGACAGTCGCCTCAACCTTATTGCGTGGACCCATGATGCAGGGGTCGCCCATGATGTTTACGATATCCTTGTTTCTGATCAGCACAATACGATTATTATACTGTGTCGGTGATTGGGTGATGAATACGCCAGGATTGAACTTTCTCGGGTACAGCTCGTGCAGTTCGATCCATGTACCGTCCCAGAACTCTGCATGGTATGATCGGACGATGTTTGTGCCATACGTCTCGTACGGCTGGAGGTACTGGTACTTCAGAGGTTCAAGCGGCGTCCCATCGAGATCTTCCGCATCAATGTATCTGACCGCAATTGCCCCGGGCGGGCTCATCTCAAGCCCGTCCGTGATCGAATCGAACTGGTGATCGATCAACTTTCCGATCGAGCTCAATGGTATGCGAGTGTCAGGCGTTGCCGTGGGCTGGGCAGCGGTTGCATCGTCGTTATTGTTACCACCCCAGTAAATAGAAGCCAGTGCGGATACTATCATTATAAATACCATAAATCCGGCAACAGCCGTTGCAGCAACTTTGGATTTTTTACTCTTCGCCATGATGACTCACTCTTGACTGCGAATGTTATTAATCTTGTCTCGCCGGGGGTTTGCTACATCGCACCCACTGCCTCTCTTGCGGCAGTTACGATCAGTTCCGGTGACGGGAACAGGTCATACCCGGCAGCCAGATACTCTGCAGTTGACTCGTATTTGAAACGCGGATGCTCGTAATCGATGTTCGGGCGCTTATGCAGACCAAGATATCGCGGCTCGTAGGATTTGCCGTCGATTATCAGAAATATGTGACAATACGTCTCCGTTCCTGCGACGTCTGCTCCTGCGATCTCCGAATCTATGCCGATCAGGTTCAGCGCCTCGTGCGAAGCGACCGCGGTTGGGCTGCACCCGATCGAGGCTACTATTACGTAGATTGCGATGAGCGGGATCAGTGCCATCATGCGCCGACCCGTATTCGCCGCGACATCGCGACATCGCTGCGCCACGGATCGGGGTTGTGAATGTGGTTGTGGTCGTGTGTGCGCGTGTGCGCGGGAATGGCATGGTTCACGTTCGTATTGCATCCCCATCACAGACGCGCCTTGCAGTATAAAAATATAATGTTTTGTCTGGTTCGTTTAGATTTACATGATAAATTGTTAGATGGGTGATGGTGCTTATGGATGTGGATGGCTCTTATGCGTGTTCGGTTAAGACTCAACCAAATACTACAAGCAGGGCATTCCGATGACTGTAGACATTATGGAGATCGCTTGTGGTGCTTAACCGAACACAGATTGGATGGCTATGTGTTTTGACATCTTTTGAAAATCACAGATAGATGTTACACTGAGACGAAATGAAGAACATTGACCGCGCAAAAAGCAACCGCCAGCAATTTACAGATCGACATTTTTGACCGCATACTGCAAGATCATAAGAGCATCAATCGCTGTTACGCGTTCATCATCGTTCATATCTGCATCGTTCCGCCACCTTCCGGAAACAGCCAGATCAAGCGCGATTATCGCATCGGTTGATGTGACCAAACCGTCGTAATTGAGATCGCCGCGCACAGTATCCAGAGGGATTGGTGTGTTTGTCAGTATTTTTGTTCTGTTGCTGAAGAGGACTCCGCCATCCGCAGAGTACTGGGTGACGTTCACCAATTCCACCTCGAAGTTCAATCGATGTTGTTTGCACCATTGCCAAAGAGAGTCCTCAAAGGCAGAATCATCGAACCTGCTTATGTCGCGCAATGTGCCAGTTATAATCGTATCGTCTGAATCAGATATCGAAAAACTCTCGTTGATCGCTACAACCACACTCTCGCACTCGGTGTCATTTTTACCCAATGACAACCATGCTCTTTTGCTACTATCTCGGTCAATTCCTCTACACACAAGCACATATCCTGCCTCAAGATGCCATATCCTGACTTTTTCATCATCAGTTTCCTTAAAACTCGTACTCCAGATATCCGAATCATCGTTTTCCAGAGCATACGCAACCTTCAGTTGATACGGCGATGGGGAGAAGACCGGAGCTGATTCATCTGACGGGCTCTTTGTCAATCGTGTCTTTCCGGTTCCATCGGTATTCATCGCCCAGAGATCATAATCATCGCCTTCGCCAGATCGATTGGCATAGACGATCCCTCCGATCGGACTCCATGCTGGCATGCATTCATCCGCTGCTGAAGATGTCAGTTGCTGTTTATCCGAGCCATTGAGATTCATCGACCACAGATCATGGTTGCCAGATTCGTCTGATACGTATACGATCTTTGAGTAAACGGCTGCGGGATGGGTCTCGTTCGAAGGAGAATCTGTTAGTTGTATCAATCCGGTTCCGTCCGTATTCATCATCCAGATGTCAAAGTTTCCTGATCGGTTGGATGCAAATATGATCTTTGGATAATAACCACCCCCACCCCCTCCACCACCACGACGACCCGGATGACATTCATTTACATAAACCACCCATGTCTTGGAATCGTTGATCCCATGAGTACTGTTCACACAGACGGTGGCGTTGTGTTTACCGTCTACGAGCGGTTCAGTCGGCGTATAACTGATGTATGAGTCTGCAATCACTGCATTCGATGTCACATCCACTCCATCGACAGACATCGTTACCGTTGCAATATCTCCATAACCAACCGAGATATTCGCGCTGATTGTCGGTGTATTGTCTGATGTGCATATTGGTTGGGGATTGGTGATATAGGTGACTTTGAAAAACCCATAACCACAACCAACGGTGTACCAATCACTCTCCACCTGTACCGTGAAATTGTGGTCTCCACAGTCCAGTGGTTCAAGTGGGATATAACTCACACCGGAGTCTGCAACGTTTGCATTCTGGGTTACATCGGTCCCGTCCACTGACAGATTCACTGCAGATATATTACCATACGAACACGAGAAGTTGGCACTGATCGCTGGCATGTTGTTGTTGATGGTGCCGGATGGCTGCATATCAAAAATCCGCGGTCGTGGGACATAGACCAGCGCGGGGTCACTGTTATAGCCGCTACCAGTCAGTTTGCTTTCATTTGTGCCGTCCGCGTCCATAATCCAGATGTCACTGCCCGTCGATTTGGAAATGTATATGATTCTGTAATCCCAGATAAATGATGGGAACTCATCTGCCGAATCATTTGTGATCCGGGTTCTGTTTGTGCCGTCCGCATTCACCCTCCAGATATCAAAGTTACCTGATTCATCCGAGGCGTAGAACAGCATGGTTCCATCCTCCCCCCAGACCGGAGCGCATTCCCATGTCGTGCTGTTCACAATTGGGGTTGTTTCAATGGTGGTAATTCCTGCTGCCGATGTACCTGTAAGCAGTATCAGCATTGCCAAAAGTTCAATTGAAATTATGTTTATTTTCGTATGCCGCTTATCATGATCTGCAGTTGCATTACATCCTATAATGTTCACCGGACGCGATGTTGAGTTTCCGATCATATAAATATGTCTGATTCTGATGGATTCGGTGGTTTTTAAACGATGCCGGACTTTCATTATGGATAGATGCCTGCGATTTTCCCAGATACGCGAGGAGGCTACCACCACCGACCACAGAACACATCAGAACTAGCAAATAACAAGTCTCGGCGTTACCAACCCATCAGCCACAGAAGAAGCGGGGTTGCGAACGTCTCGATTACTGCTGCAACAAACAGGAGTGGAAGAATCCATCTGAAATAGAATG
>JAGGRW010000190.1 GCA_021159385.1 Methanosarcinales archaeon | reverse complement strand
GCGGTTGGAGGTGGAGGTTGGAGGGGGGGTTGCGGCAAACATTTATATTTGGGCTGCGGCAATACGTTGACCTGATGCATGCAGAGGAGTTGACACAGAACGTCATCAAGGTTCTCACCAGAGCCGGATTCATGCTCTCGGAACGGTGCAACATCCGACCCCGAAGCTTCGATCTGGCTGCACGGCGCAAGAGTATCCTCCTTCTGCTCCGCGTATTCTCGAATGTGGATGGGCTGAGTGCCGAAACCGCAAGGGCGATGCGAACTCTCTCGATCTACCTTCACGGAAGCCCGCTCATAATTGGGAGCAGATCACGCAACAATGCGCTCGAGGACGGTGTTGCGTACTTCAGACACGGAATCCCGTCGATCAACATCGCAACACTCCATGACTGCGTAATCGAGGGCGTACCCCCACTCGCCCATGCTGCGCCGGGCGGACTCTACGTCAAAATCGATGGAGAACGCCTGAAAAGCGTCCGCACCGCAAGAAGCATCTCGCTTGGGGAACTTGCGGCAGAACTCGGGATATCGCGGAGAACGGTCAGCAAGTACGAGAACGAGGAGATGGACACATCAATCGACGTGGTGCTCCGTCTCGAAGAACTTCTCGGCTCCGAGTTGATCTGCCCGATTCGGATTCTCTCGACTGCAGAAACTGTTGCGAATCGTTCCGAACGGGCTTGTGCGCCGGGACAATTGGAACAATTGGAACAACCGGGACGAATGGGCTCACCGGAGCATCTGGAGCAACCGGAGCAGCCGGAGCAGAATGAAGTTTCACTGCTGCTCACGCCACTTGGGTTTCTCGTATTCCCTGCAAAACGGGCGCCGTTCAGTGCCGTATCGGACGACAGCGAGCACAATATGCTGTTAACCGGATTCAGCACGTACAACCGGACGATGGTGAGAAATGCCCACCTGATGAGCAGCATCTCGACTGTCGCCGGCACAAAGTCCGTGTATATCGTGAAAGGGAGGTGCAGATGCACGCAGATCGATGGCACGGCAGTGATAGAGGAGAACGAACTTGCGAAGATCGACGACCATGACGACGTTGTACAACTCATCCGTGAGCGAAGCATCGATAGAGGAGATATGACATGAATAATACGAAGACTGTGACCAATGTGCTACTATGCATCCTTCTGGCAGTTGCCGCGCATGGGTGCATCGTGCCGGACAATCCCGTAACAGAAACGCCGACGCCAACCGAAACTCCAATCACAACTCCACTCGCGACCCCAATCGTGACACCGGTTGCGCAGCACGGCATCGCAGATATGCTTCCGACAGCGAATCTGCCTGGAACGTTTGAGTTGAAAGCCATAATTGATGAGAACACCTCCGGAATGGACGTAATCGAAGATGCGCTCTCGCAGGTCTCAGGAAACCTGAGCATCGGAGAGATACACGCTGTTCAGGGCATCTATGATCTCAAAGGAGAAAGTGGAAGTTGTAGCATCTACATAACCATAATCGAGTGCAACGACTCGGTTGCTGCCGCAAATGCCGTTGAAAATTATAAGAACCTGCCGAAGTTTAAGAGCTCTCCTGCGCGGACGGTCTCCAGATTTGCGACGGTGACGTTCAACGGGCACGAGGCGACCGAGGTTCGGACGAGACCGCCGACAGAGGATGGAGGAGTCAGGTATGGTTACGTCTGGTCTGAGGGTGATTACGTATGCACCCTTGCACCCGGAACCGATGACAAACAGGTGTGCATGCGACTGGCTCAGATGATCGGGAATTCGGAGAACTCGGTTCAAGAGGCGTGAGAGCGTGACATGAACCCGGATCGTGGAAACGGATCATCCACAAACCTTTTCTACAGCGGCTACAGATGATCATATTCCAACGGCGCATGAGCCCTCGGATGGCTCGAACATGTTTGTTATGTGAGTCCTGGAGGAATTAAAATTGAGCAAAATAAGGTACGGAAAAACAAATCCGCGGACTACCGCTCTTGTTTCGGATTTGAAAGCAAAATCGCGTGAGAATGACGCTCCGATCTGGAGGGCTATTGCGGAGTACATGGAACACCCGAATAGGAGCCACGCAACAGTAAATCTGAGCCGCATCAACCGGCACACAGCGGAGAACGAGTCGGTCGTCGTGCCCGGGAAAGTGCTTGGCGCAGGCGAGTTGCGGCACCCTGTTGCGGTTGGCGCTTTCAATTTCAGCGAGGGTGCGGAGCTAAAGATAACGGACGCTGGCGGGGAATGCCTCACGATTGAGGAGATGGCAAACAGGAACCCGTCCGGCGCGAATGTGCGGATAATCAGATGATGAGGCGGTGAGACGATACCATGACAGTTATTGATGCGGATGGACTAATTCTTGGCAGGCTTGCGAGCGTTGTCGCAACAAAGCTCCTTGACGGCGATGTGATCGCGATCATCAACGCGGAACGCGCGGTCATATCAGGCAGCAAGGTTACCACATTCAAGGAATATAAGGAACAGGTGGACAAAGGCTCGACAGAGCATGGTCCCTACCATCCGAGAAGGGCGGACCACATCCTGAAACGGACGATTCGCGGCATGCTCCCGTACAAGCGCATGCGCGGGCGTGATGCGATGTCGCGGCTGCGCGTGTACCTCGGCACTCCGAACGAGTTCGCCGGGGCTGATGCAGACACGATTCCTGACGCGAGCATGACCCGGCTGGGAACCATCAAATACACCAAACTTGGCGAAATCAGCAAGAAATTGGGCGCTTAATGTACATCAAAATCCCAAGCGACCGGATAGGTGCGCTGATCGGTCCGAAAGGCAGTGTCAAGCAGTTGATCGAAGAGCGATCGACTGCGACGCTGGACATCGACAGCGAGTCCGGAAATGTCCAGATCGTGTCGGCAGAGGATCCGGTACGCGGCATGCGAGCTGCAGAGGTCATTCAGGCGATCGGGCGTGGTTTCAGTCCGGAACGGGCGATTCAGCTCTTTGACGACGAGCTTCTGATATTCGAGTTGATCCGCATACAGGCAACTACCCCGAAGGAGCTGACGCGCATCAGGGGCAGGATCATCGGGTCGAATGGGAAGACACGGGAGTTAATCGAGAGCGCGACCCAGACCAGCCTATCGGTATACGGGAAGACTGTGGCGATCATCGGCTATCCCGAGCATGGGCACGTTGCGAAGACCGCAGTTGAGATGCTGATCGATGGCTCGCCGCACTCGTCGGTCTACGGTTTCATCGAGAAGAAGCGGCGTGAGCTTGCTGCAAAGCGGATCGAGTATTATTAGGTTCTGACGAGGGTATCGCTGGTCTGTTGGTAGGTGGTGTATCAGATAGACTTAACTGATAACGAAAAAAGGGATGCTGTTAAGCTGATCGAAGCGGGAAAGCCGCTGCCCGACAAGTACCGTTTTTTTGTTGTTCGGTGATGACCGGGAAGTGGAGCTTGTCTGGAACGGCAAGACTGCGGAAGTGTCCAATGTGGTGCTGCCGTTTCAGGTGATTGAGCAGGTGGATGAACCGCGCTCCGAAGACACAGGAGGAGGTCATAAACAGACGACCCTGTTCGATGTCGATGATCGTGGAAGGCAGCTTGCGGGCTGGACCAACAAACTCATCTGGGGCGATAACAAGCTGATTTTATCGAGTCTGAAGAACGGACCGCTTCGTGAAGAGATCGAAGAACAGGGCGGCATCAAGCTGATTTACATCGACCCGCCGTTTGACGTGGGCGCGGACTTTTCGATGGATATCGAGATCGGCGGCGACACCTTCACCAAAAAGCCGGGCATTCTGGAGGAACTGGCTTACCGCGATACGTGGGGCAAGGTGGTGGACATCTTCGGCAACGACACGATGAAGATTGTTGAGGTGAGCGTATGAAACGGGAGGCAGCGCTGAAAGTTTTGCGGGAGCATAAGCGAGGATTTGAGGAACGATACGGTGTCACCCGGTTGGGGATATTTGGCTCGGTAGCAAGAGATGAGGCTGCCGACGAGAGCGATGTGGACGTGGTCGTTGAGATGGCGCCCGATCTGTTTGGAAGGGTAAGCCTCAAAGAGGAACTGGAGACGATTCTTGGGGCAAAGGTCGATCTGGTGCGTTACTGGCGGCGTATGAATCACTACCTGAAGAGCCGCATCGACAGGGAGGCACACTATGTATGATGAGGCGTTGCTTCTGGAAAAGCTGGAACAGATCAATGATGCGTTAGCGAAAATAAAACGGCGGTTTGCAAACATCGATTCGCCCGACGATTTTCTGGATAGTGATCAAGGGATAGACATGCTGGATGGAATCGCGATGATGCTTATCGCAATCGGGGAGAACTTCAAAAAGATTGACAAAGATACCGAAGGGAAAATGCTTGCTCAACGCTATCCGGATGTTCACTGGTCTGGCATCAAAGGTGTGGGTGACATCCTCTCGCACCAGTACTTCAATATTGACGCCGAGGAGATATTCAGTATTTGCACTGACGACCTGACGCCTTTACGTAATGCAGTCCGGGAAATGATAAAGGAGTTAAAAAATGGCGATACATCCTGATTTTCCGAAATCTCCACACAGCATATTAAGCCCGGATGTCCGCTGGTTTCCCGCTGACGAGGCGCTACGGGAATCAAGTTATGACAAACTGCTGCCGCCTCTGGTAGACATGCTGCGAAGACATCAACAAGTCACAAAAAGATGTTGCATTCGATTTTGTTTTTGTTGATGAGAAAAGCTTCCACAAATACAGCCCATCATCTTTTGAGCAGCTTGTGAATGCATTTGAGGAATACAAAGGTGAATAAAAGCTCTCCACCGTCTGTTGGGTTCGGCTGTTGAAATGCGGACCGATTTTAATGGATGAGGAATTGCGAAGAAAAACTTGGGCACCATCGCACAATAGCTGATATGAGGTTCGCTCACACAAATCCTAACAAACATCAGTTTTGATGCCCCATTTTTCTAAAACTGGGTCGGCGACTAATATCCAAGTCTCGTTTCTTCCACTCCAACTACACAAGCCATGAAACCAAAGAACCAGATAAATTGACAGCCCCCCTTCGGGTAACATTTATATCCGAAAGGGATCGGAATTCAAACACCAACCCAAACGGAGGAGGTTTTTGAGAATGGATTATGCAGAAATGTCGAATAAACTCGTGGACCTGCTAGGATTAAAAGGAAAACCGATAGCAGTCTCACTCATAAAGAGAACGGAAGACATCCCAAAAAGTCTCAAGGAGATCGAAAAACCGAGACGGTACTGTCAGATGCTTCAGGATGCCAGATTCGATGGCACTGTAAGCCTCGCCACCGCGGAGACGCATGCGTGCAAGGGCGGCGCGGCAGCCATCGGACTGATCGACTACGGTCCCAATCTCAAGACAGGCGCGCTCTACCACTACAAGCTGAATAAAGAGGTTACGCTCGGCGTTGCCAAGCGCGTCGTTGACCAGATGCCAAGACCCGCACCCGGATCAACGATCGCAACGATCATCGCGCCGCTCGATCATGCACCAACTGACCCTGATGGCGCAGTGCCGGATGTGGTTGTGGTCATGGCAGGCGTTGTCGCAGCGAGGAGGATCGTTCAGGCAGTAATATACCGGCATGGAGGACGGTTCAATGCGAACTTTGCGGGCATACAATCGACGTGCGCGGATGCTACGGGCTATCCGTACATCTCTGGTAACGTGAACGTCTCGATCGGGTGTGATGGCGCGGCAAAGAACGCAGGGCTTGCTGATGATGAACTCGTGGTCGGAATACCCGCAGAACTTCTTGAGGAGATTACAGGGACGTTGAGCGAGTGTGCGCCCGCATGGGACGACTGGCAGAAGGGACGCGTCGACTATGTCAGGAAGAGTATCTGAGTCTGAGAGACTTCTTGCGCAATTGTCCAAATGTCGTGCAATCTCTTGTGGTTGGTCGGTAAAGACCACGAGATTGCGCGACATTTGCGTGGGGTGCCTCATCCATTGATAGTAGTGATTTTATTTTTTCTTTTTTTCTTTTATTTATTTAATAATTTTTCCATGATGCATAGATTTTTAAATGCCTATCACCGATCAACCGATCACAGGAGGTAGAATAAATGGAAGATAAATTCATCTTCTCAAACACTTTAGAATGGAACAGCGGATATGAGGGGACTATGTTCTTCGGTGACAAAGCAAACTTTGAGTTTGCCACACCGCCTGAATTTCGTGGTCCCGTTGGCTTTATTAGCCCTGAAGAACTCTTTGTCGCCTCCGCGCATGCATGTGCTCTGACCACCTTCATCGCGAGGACGAAGAAAGCAGGCATCAATATCCTGTCCTACGAATCCAGTGCAGAGGGCACGCTGGAAAAGGTGGACGGAGGGCGTTTGTTTACAACAATCGTCATAAAGCCAAGGATAAAGACAGACGGTGATAAAGAGACCGTGAAGGAGATCGTTAAGCAGGTCGAAGAAGGTGCTCTTGTGATCAATTCGATGAAGACAACAGTCACGATAGATGCGATCATCGAATGATTCAAGTATTTGACTCATGAAGGTAGTGGTACTGATCATTGATATGATCAATGACTTTGTGACATATGATCAATGACTTTATGACCGGTGTATTCGGCAGCAGACGAGCACAGGATATTATGTGAGATATAAAAACCGAGGCAGAAGACACACGACTTGAATCGATGACAATGTTGAAACAACGCCGCAACGTGAAATCCATGTTCCGATACTGACACAAACGCTTCTGGACGCGCCCATCATTCCCCGGGGCGACTACTACTATTTCATCCACCCGATAACAGACGGCGTGCCCGAACTTGTGCCTGCGCTCTTAACAGAGATCGCTGATCGCATAATCGAACAATCGAACTGACCGGTGCCGGAGTAGACAAGATCGACAAAATTGCTACGATTGAGTCGATGGGAATTCCGATCGGAACCGCGCTCTCCCTTGCAACCAGAATCCCGCTTGTGATCATCCGTAAACGGAAGTACGAGCTTCCGGGAGAGATTGCTGTTCATCAGAGCACAGGATACTCGAAGGAAGAGCGGTACCTGAACGGAATCGAGAAAGGCGACCGTGTAATGGTCGTGGATGATGTGATCAGTACAGGGGGTACGATAAAAGCGGTCATTCAAGCTCTCAAGCTTGCTGGTGCTCTAATATGTGACGTCGTCGCGATCATTGAACGTGGCGAGGGTGCGCAGGATCTGCGTCGGGAATGGTCAAATCTGAAACCGAACGCCCCCTATGCAGAACGGAGCATGTATGTTGCGGGCTTGCGCCATTGACAGAGATTTAAGGTAGTGTCCTGAATTTCACGACTTCTGAATAGCCGCAGATGCGACAAAGATAAACGAGAGATGCCAGGGCTAACAAATCTGCGTTCATGCCAACGGCTGCGCTTCGCAGCCAGCGTTTATCTGCGGTTGATTATATTTTTTCATTTTGCGAAAAGGTATGTCACCAGCCCCACCCCACCGCCACAGATATATCAGATTCCCGCTAGAACAGGATACACAATGACAAAGGATTACGACGTCATCATCATCGGTTCAGGTCCTGCGGGCATGTTTGCAGCGGACGAACTGGCGGATTCGGATCTCTCGGTGCTTGTAATCGACCGCGGGCAGGACATCGACGAGCGATCCTGTCCGATGAAGCGGACCAGCGTATGCGTGCACTGTACGCCGTGCGGCATCATGAGTGGGGTCGGCGGCGCAGGAACGTTCTCGGACGGCACGCTGAACCTGCGACCCGACATCGGCGGGGACCTTGCTATGCTCACCGGGAACGCGGAGTATGCATGGGATGTTGTGCGTCATGTGGACGAAGTTTTTCTCAGGTATGGCGCGCCCGATCTGGTCAGCGAACCAAACGAGCAGGTCGTGGAGGATCTAAAGAGGCGCGCCGCATCGGTTGGGGCGCGATTCATCGATATACCGCAGCGACACATCGGATCAGATAACTCTCCTACCGTCATTAAAAACTTCAAAAACGATCTCGTCGGGCGTGGAATCGAATTTCTGCTGAAGACCAATGTCGCTGACCTGATGATCAGTGATGGCGACGAGTGTGGCGGGGTCATCCTCGACGATGGCAGAACCATCACGTCCGGATACGTGATCATGGCGCCGGGCAGGATCGGTGCGAGCTGGGTGAACGAGATGGTGGACCGACACGGCATCGCTGCCAGCTACGGCGGTCTCGATGTTGGCGTGCGTGTCGAGGTGCCTGCGATCATAATGGATCCTGTCACCCGCATCAACCGTGATCCGAAGTTTCATATCCACACCCGGCGGTATGATGACTTTGTTCGGACATTCTGCACGAATGCGAACGGGTATGTCGTCAAGGAAGAGTATTCCGAGTTCATAGCAACAAACGGGCACTCCATGACGAACGAAATGTCAGAAAATACGAATTTCGCATTCCTTGTCAGGATCAGTCTCACGCATCCGATCGAGAACACGACCAGATATGGAACCTCTATCGCGAAGCTCGCGACGACCATCGGAGGCGGAAAACCGGTGCTTCAGCGCATGGGCGACCTCAGACGGGGGAGGAGATCAACAGAGGAACGGATCAGGCGAAATCAGGTCGAAAACACGCTTAAGGATGTTACGCCTGGAGATATCTCAATGGCACTCCCTCACAGGATCGTGATGGACATAATCGAGGGGCTTGAGGTGTTAAACGAGATTATACCCGGTGTTGCATCGGATTCAACGCTCCTGTACGCACCGGAGATCAAATTCTATGCAATGGAGATCGATTGCGACCGGAATATGGAAACGAGCGTCTGTAACCTCTTTGCCACAGGCGACGGCGCGGGATTGTCCAGGGACATCGTCAACGCCGCTGCAACAGGGGTGCTTGCTGCGCGTGGAATCCTAAGGTGAGTGTGGTGAGCTGTCGTATCGGGTGTAGGTATGTGGGGTGTGGGTAGTGGGGTGTCAGCGGCATCTGGGGTATCGGGGACATTGGTAGCATTTGTGGCATTGGCATTGAGGATCTCAAGACACGAACCTGCACAGCCACGCGTAATATAAATAGATTGGAGTGCGAGTTAGATATATTCAAACATAGTTAACAATATGATGACATGACCCGCATCGCAAGAATACACCATGCAATCGCAATCCTTTCTGTTATTGCTATTGTCGCCGGGGAGTTACTCGTGTTCTCCGGATACATAACAGCGGGGGTGGCGGTTCACATCATCAACCTGCAGATGATAATCGTCTCGATGTTCGTAAAACGAGAGGACACCGACCAAACCGTCTCGGACAAGCGAGTCCTCCAGTCGCTCTTGCTGCTGCTGCAATTAAGAATCATCAACGTCTCGATGCCGTTCTTCTTCACGATGACACTCTACTGGTATCCGATGATCTACGGACCGATGTTTGTGGCAATATACCTGATTCTTCGGCACCAGAATGCTTCGTTTAGCGATATCGGACTTGCCAGTGTACCCATTGATACTCTCTATTATTACCTCAATTTTGCGATGATGCTCGGTGGGGCACTGGCTTTGATCGAGTACAGGATCCTCAGTCCCGACTGCCTGATACCGGACCTCAAGATAACGAGCATGATTACGCTTGTAATCATCATGTTCTTTTTCGTCGGACTCGTTGAGGAGCTCATCTTCCGGGCGATCTTGCAGACGAATCTTCAGCAGTCAATCGGAGTCTGGAAAGGGCTTTTTGTGGCAAGTGTCCTCTTCGGGATCATGCATTCCGGGTATGGACTGGCAGAGGAATTGCTCTTCACAACCGCAGCAGGACTGCTCATAGGATACGTATATCAGAAGACCGGGAGTCTTACGTTCGTAACGGTGATACACGGCACGATCAACGTTCTGCTCTTCGGAATACTGCCGCATACGCTGTAATGCGCGCAACTGTAGATATAGGATATGTAAGCTCTGATGTCGAAACCGTGGAGCTCGATACCGTTCTGCCGACGGTTGCGAGCGTTCGAAGGTGCGAACAGAAGGGGAATTGGAGATAATTCAATGTATACTCTGTTTGGTGGACTTTAAACCATATACAAGGATTTAATCCTATGGCGTCATTATGGGGTTGGAAAAATTGAGTTTGGAAAGCCACCCCTCAACCGAGCACCCGTCTTCGAGCAAGTCTACAAACTCCTCCAGAATCTCCGTTCTTTTGGCATCAGAGCGCACCATTTCCTTACACATGTGCGGTCGTACCAGATCCCTCGATCTACGGATCTCTTCTGGCGTTATATCCTGCATCTCTCGAATAAAGTCTTTCACGTCTTATAATACCTCCTTCACATACGTCTCGCTCTCCATATTTGAAAAAATCGCTGTTAGCGCGCCGTAATGAGCCCTTTCATTTGTTGTTCTTGTTCTTCCGGTCCGTCTCCGTATGTGTATTCTGCTCCATCTGTGTCCCCGCTCTTCGATATTGTTGTCCCGCATGATTTCCACTACATTTCCAAAACAGTCTTTCACTTCCACGAAAAGCTCGTCCGTATGCTGTCTGCAATTTTTCGTTATCTGTCTTGCTGCCCGGAGGAACTCACCCCCGCCAGTCTTACCTGCCTTATCAATATCAGCAAGGGTAGCCACCATATCATCTTTCATTTTTTGAGCGTTGGTGGGCGCCGCCTCACATCTGAAGATGTAGAGTATCTCAAATCCAAGATGGTCATTCTTCACCCATGCCCCGACATCGGAATTGCGATCGAGCTCGAATGCCTCGCTGGTTTCCTATGTGCTATCGAATACGCAGTGACTGATATGGGATCGTTCTGTCTTTTCGCACGGTTTACCGGTATACCATGTTCTCATATCCCCAGTTGAACGAATCGGGTTGTCGCTATCAAAGACGGGTACGATGGATTCTGTGTTCTCGAAACTCCGCAATTTCCACATAGGCTAGGCCTACTGTTAGCGACCACAGAAAACAGCAGAACCAGTAGTATTGCATATACGTGGTCACATCGATTGAGATCGCGATGTCTACGCCAAGGAAGATCTATGTGGACAAGGGACTGAAAGCGATCATCTCATTCAGTCCCAAGGAGATAGACGGTCCCGCGATGGTGACGTTCGATGGCAGCGACTCGTATACTGATCCTCGAGGAGAGCCCAGGAGACGCATTGTAAGCTACTACTGGAGCTTCAGCGATGTACAATCACTCCAGACACCAGTCGGATTGCTCGCGCTCGCATGATTGCTCTGCATTGCTGGCGGGAGTAGACTGCTGAACAGAGGCAGGAGGTCTTAAATCTGAACTACAGAGGCATGGTCCAATATGCCATAATGTCATAGTTTTGGCGATTAGGTGAATAGACCGATGCCTTTATATAAGATGAGTGGCTGTTTGACACCACATGTTCCCGGGTTCGCAGAACTCGGATGGCGTAACAACAAAGAAAAGCGACGCGAACGACAAAGTCAACGTCGCCACGCGAGGCGGTGCAGTGTGCTCGTGCGGATGGCGTTGTCCACATCGCACAAACTTTGATCTTGTGCGATGTATGGTACAGACGATAAACGGCATGTAAACATGAAATAATTGAAAGGAGGAATATGTAGGTGAAGAGTACGAAGGCAACTCCCCCACACATCGACTGCATCAGAAGAGTGTGGGAAACTGTTGTTCTTTTTTCCTGTCTGTCGTGCCACCAGCCAGACTGGCGAGGGTTTCGCAACCTCGATTCACAACACGTGGATGGGTAGCGACAAATGCCATGGGAAAGGAGGTTTGACAGAAACCAGTACATCGCGTGGGCTGCCGGTGGCGGCAGGGACGCGCACAAAGTCCCGAAAAGGAGATCGGTATGGAAACAGAAACAATGTATGATAGGGATGTGGCATGTATGATGCCACAGAGATCTGGTTGTACGGGCTGCCGGATGGTATCCGGCACAGTTTGCTGGTGGATGCAATCCGGTACGGCATCGAACTGGTCAGTATTCTGTATATTATCGGTTCGGTATATGGACGAACGCTTAAGGAGGTTAAAGACACGCTTTTTTGGAGAACGCGTATGAAGAGAGTATAACGTAATAAAGGAGATTATTAGCCATGAATAATAGAACAACAATTACGATCGTATTGTTGGCGGTCGTAATGATACTGGGAACGGCAAACGCGGTAAATGTCACTGACATATATGACAGCGATGAAAACAACAGCGTTAGCCCCTGTGAGTCATGTCCGGAGTACCAGGCAAATGGTACCTTCTCTGAAGAACGGGCAAATGACACATACGCAGAAAACGGCTCATTGAGTAATATCACAAACCTGACCGGCAGCGTGTGTGATGACGAAGTTCCGATAGTGAATATATCCTCACCTGTCGGAATGAACGAGAGCACGGTGGACCTTTCAATAACCAACGACAACACTACGGTAGCAACCGATGTTATCAGGGATGGTGCCGTGGTCAATGAAACCGCGTCAATGGCATCGGCATCGCCTGCATCCGAAGGGGTGCACGCCAGTGGCAACGCGGAGATCGCGCACAGCGCAATTCATGAATATGAGGGTGCGAAAAACTGCAAGACCTGCCACCTGCATCCCACCGAGCATTTCGCGACCTCGATTCATAACAGATGGATGGGTACCGATTCCGTGGGTAACCAGACCGGCAAACTCGTGGGTATAAACGATTTCTGCGGTGCTGTAACATCGAATGAAGCTCTCTGCGGCAAGTGCCACGCGGGATTTGGCTTACCTGATGATCTCTCATTCGATAAGATCGACTGCCTGATCTGCCACGCACCGAACTATAAGAAGACCGCGACAGGACCGGATCCTTCGATCACGATATCAGAAGTTACTCCGGGCATCGGGTTGCCCACGCGTGAGTACTGTCTGCGCTGCCATGCAACGGCAGGCGGTGGAGACAATAACAAGCGTGGTGATCTCGAACTTGCGATGGGCGCAGCCAATGTCTCAAAGGACCTCGACGTCCACATGGGCGGCCAGAACATGACGTGCCAGAACTGCCACATATTCGAGGATGAGCACCACGTATCCGGAAAAGGTATGGATTTGCGGGTCAACGACACCGACACCATAGTCTCATGCGAACAATGCCACAACAGTACTCCGCATCCGGCGGGCTCGATGTACAACAAACATACAGACCGAATCGCCTGCACAGCATGCCACATCACATCGTATGGCAAGGAGACGTCCG